>DAINCG010000214.1:0-8160 GCA_036732525.1 Pseudomonadota bacterium
GATCGAAGCCGGCGCCGCCTTCGGCTCCGGCGAGCACGAAACCACGCGCGCCTGTCTCGCCGCGCTTGGCGACGTGCTGAAACGCGACCGGCCGCGCCGGGTCCTCGACCTCGGCTGCGGCACGGGCGTGCTCGGGCTTGCGGCCGCGAAGGCGGCGAAGGCGGACGTGCTGCTGACCGACATCGACCCGCGCGCCGTGGCGGTCGCGCACGCCGCCGCCCGCCGGAACGACGCGCCATTGCGGCGGACGGCTGGCATGCGCCGCCGATCCGGGCGGCGGCGCCGTTCGATCTGGTGCTGGCGAACATCCTGGCGCGGCCGCTCCGCCGCATGGCGGGCGACCTCTACCGGGGTCTCAGGCCGGGCGGACGCGCGATCCTGTCCGGCTTCCTCTATTGGCAGGAGGCGTTCGTCATGGCGCCGCACCGGGCGCGGGGCTTCCGCCTGGAACGGCGGGTCCGCGCCGGCGACTGGCTGGCGCTGGTGATCAGGCGCCCACCGTCCGGCCCATGACCGGCTGCGTGCTCGCCTGCACGCTCGACGCCATGCTGTGCCGCAGCACCGCGGCGTCGCGCTTCTGGCAGGCGAGCTTCGCCATTTCCAGCGCGTCCGCGTTCGGGTCGTGCGCGGCGGTCATCGCGTTCCAGAGGTTCCGGGCGAACTTGCGTATCTGGGAGGCGTCCTGCCGCCGGCAGTTCAGTTCGGCTTGCTCCAACGAGCTCTGCGTCCGTTCCATTTTCTTGTCTCTTGTCATGAAGGCGGGCGCCGGAGGGGCCGACGCCGCTGGATGACGGTGATATAGAGAGTTTTCCGGGAACGAGACGCGACCTTATTGCAATGCAGCATTCCATTTCTGCAAGGCTTGCATCCCTGATGGGGCAGCCATGACGACGGCGCGGGTCACGGCGCTTAGAGCGGCCCTCAAGGATGCCGGGTTCGATGGCTGGATCCAACCGCGGGCGGACGAATTCCAAGGGGAATATGTGCCGCCTTCGGCCGCGCGGCTAGCCTGGCTGACCGGGTTCACCGGTTCCGCCGGGCTCGCGGTCGTGCTGCAGGAGAAGGCGGCGGTCTTCTCCGACGGGCGCTATACCTTGCAGCTGAAGGACGAGATCGACGGCGCGGTCTTCGAGGCGCGGCACAGCGTCGAGCAGCCAGCGGCCGACTGGATCAAGGAGAACCTGCCCGAAGGCGCCGTGCTCGCCTACGATCCCTGGCTGCTGACGGAGGCCGAGGTCGAACGCTACGGCAAGGCGGCGCGGAAGGCGGGCGGCAGTCTGGCGGCCGCCGACCGCAACGTCGTCGACTTTGTCTGGGCGGACCGGCCGGCGCCGCCGCGCGCGCCGATTGCGGCGCACCCGCTGGAATACGCCGGGGAAGGCTCTGCGGATAAGCGCGCGCGGCTTGCGGCGAAGCTTGCCGAAGATGAGGTCGACGCCGCCCTCCTCACCCAGCCGGACGGCATCGCGTGGCTCCTGAACGTGCGCGGCGGCGATGTCGAGCACACGCCGCTGCCGTTGTCCTTCGCCATTCTGGAGCGCGACGGACGCCTCGAATGGTTCGTTGACGAGGCGAAGCTGCCGGCGGAAACGCGGGCCTGGCTCGGCAATGAGGTCGCGGTCCGGCCCGTCGAGAGCTTCGCGTCGGCGCTTGACGAGTTCGGCGGGCGGAAGGCGCTCGTGCCGGCGGCGGCGCCGGCGGCGGTCGCCCAGCGGCTGAAGGCGGCGGGCGCGGAGGTCGTCGCCGGCCGGGACCCGACCGCCCTGCCGAAGGCTTGCAAGAACCAGACGGAGATCGCAGGCGCCCGCGCCGCGCACCGCCGCGACGCCGTGGCCGTGGCGCGGTTCCTGCACTGGCTGGACGAAGCCGCGCCCGGCGGCGACGTCACGGAAATGGCGGCGGCGGATCGGCTGGAGGCGTTCCGGCGGGGACTCGATCTTTTCCGCGACCTCTCCTTCCCGACGATCTCGGGCGCCGGGCCGAACGGCGCCATCGTCCACTACCGCGTCACGCCGAAGAGCGATCGCCGGTTGGAGCCGGGCAGCCTCTATCTGGTCGATTCGGGCGCGCAGTTCCTCGACGGGACGACGGACATCACGCGCACGGTCGCCATCGGCGCGCCGACGGCGGAGATGCGGCGGGCCTACACGCTCGTTCTGAAGGGGCATCTGGCGCTCGGCGCGGCGCGCTTTCCGAAGGGCGCGACCGGCGCGCAGCTCGACACGCTGGCGCGCGCGCCCCTCTGGCAGGCCGGGCTGGACTTCGATCATGGCACCGGCCACGGCGTCGGCAGCTATCTCTCGGTGCATGAAGGACCGCAGCGCATCTCGAAGGCGGCGGGGGACACGGCGCTCGAGCCGGGCATGATCCTTTCGAACGAGCCCGGCTACTACAAGACAGGCGCCTTCGGCATCCGAATCGAAAACCTGCTGCTGACGACCGTCGCGGAGATCCCCGGCGGCGAACGACCGAGCCTTGCATTCGAGACCCTGACGTTGGCCCCTTACGACCGAAGGTTGATCGATGTCGACCTGCTCGCCGCCGCAGAGGTTGCGGAAATCGACGCCTATCACGCCCGTGTCAACGCGGCGTTGGCAGGGGCGCTCGAAGGTTCCGCGGCGGCATGGCTGGCCGCGGCGACCGCGCCGCTCGGCGTTTCTTGAACTTTTTTTAATGTTTTCTTGGTTAACTTCCGCTTTGCAACGGCCGTCAAGGTCTGGTACCTCAACAGCGAATCGCCGTGAGGGGTAGGGATTGGCGGCGAGTCGACCAAACCAATGGGAGGGGCTATTGCGCCAGGACAACTGGACGATAGACAATCACGAGGATTCGTCGAACAGCATGATTTTGACGCGCCGCCGGCTGATTGGCGGCGGCGGCGCCGCGATCGCCGCGGCGCTGGTCGGGTTCGATCCGGACATCGCCGAAGCCGGGCCCGCGCGGCGGCAACTCAACCTCTACAACCCGCGCACCCGCGAAAAACTCTCGGTCGTATATCGCGTCGGCAACCGTTATTCGCGCAACGGCCTGCGCAAGATCGACCAGATCATGCGCGACTGGCGGAGCGGCGATGTCCGTCGGATGGATCCGCGGGTCATCGACTATCTGTATTCGGTGCAGCGCTGGCTCGGCGTGAAGGACTCGGTCCACATCGTGTCCGGCTATCGCTCGAAGGCGACCAACGCCATGTTGGCGCGCAAGAACTACGGTGTGGCGCGCAACAGCTACCACGTGAAGGGCATGGCGATCGACATCAAGATCCCGAACTATTCGGTCAACACGATCGCCCGCGCCGCCGAGAAGATGAAGATCGGCGGCGTCGGCCGGTACAGCCGGTCGAACTTCGTGCATATCGACAGCGCCGAATTCCGGACCTGGGGCAGCTAAGGCGCCCCCGGCTCCGGCCCGGGCCCCTGTCATGGCGGCGACGCCGGCCGACCTGTTCGCGCATCTTGACGCGATCGGCGTCGCGCACGCCACCGTCACGCATCCGCCGCTCAGAACCGTCGAAGATTCGCAGGCGTTGCGCGGCGACCTGCCCGGCGGCCACGCCAAGAACCTGTTCCTGAAGAACAAGAAGGACCGGCTCTATCTGCTGGTCGCCGAAGAGTCCGCGGACGTCCGCATCAAGGCGTTCGCGAAGTCCGTCGGCGCCGGCAGCCTGTCCTTCGGCAAGCCGGACCTGCTGCTGGACG
Source organism: Pseudomonadota bacterium (assembly GCA_036732525.1). Taxonomy (GTDB): domain Bacteria; phylum Pseudomonadota; class Alphaproteobacteria; order Bin95; family Bin95; genus VMCJ01. Next base: position 3,696 of record DAINCG010000214.1, read on the forward strand.
TCCTGGGCGTCGTGCCGGGCGCCGTGACGCCCTTCGCGCTGATCAACGCGGCGCCGGGCGCGATCGACGTCTGCTTCGATCGCGCCCTGATGGAATGCGATCCGCTGAACTTCCATCCCCTCGACAATACGATGACGACGACGGTGTCGCGGGCGGGCCTGCTCGCGTTCATCGAGTCGCTCGGCCATGCCTGTCAGACTGTCGATCTCGACGGTTCGGGCGCCTAGGCGCCGCTTTGCGGAAATCGGAACGGACGGGCTTGGCGAGGTTGCCGAACCGGTCTAGCCTGTGGCCATAATCCGAAATCTTCAATCAAGCGCATACCGAGGGAAAGCAATGTACGCACCCACCTTCGCGGCGCCTCAGTCAGTGGATGAGGCGGTTCGCATGCTCGGCGCAGACGGCGCCAAGCCGCTGTCGGGCGGCACCGATCTGATCGTCCAGATGAAGTCGGGCCGCAATCGTCCGCAATCTGTCGTCGATCTGAAGCACATTCCCGGCCTGATCGGCATCGAGCAGACCAAGGACGGTTTCGTCATCGGCGCGGCGACGCCGGGCGCGCTTCTTGGCGAGGACAAGGCCCTCGTCGCGGCGTATCCAGGCGTCGTCGAAGGGGCGGAACTGATCGGCTCGACCCAGGTCCAGGGCCGGGCGAGCCTCGCCGGCAACCTGTGCAACGCCTCGCCGGCGGCGGACAGCGTGCCGTGTCTGGCGGCCGCGGGCGCGGTCGCGGTGGTCGTCGGCCCGAACGGGGAGCGCGAGGTTCCGGTTCAGGAAATCCCGGTGAGCCCGGGCCGCACCAGCCTGAAGGCCGGCGATTTCATCAAGGCCTTCAAGCTGCCGGCGCCGGTTGCGCACAGCTCGGACGCCTATCTGCGGTTCATTCCGCGGACGGAAATGGACATTGCCGTCGTCGGCGCCGGGGTCAATATTGTCCGGGAGAGCGCGAGCGGACCGGTCAAGAAGGCGACCGTCTGGCTGGGCGCCGTCGCCCCGACGATCGTCGAGGTCGACGCGAGCTGCCTGGTCGGGACGAGCCTCGACGACGCCGCGCTCGCCAAGCTCGACGCCGCGGCGCAATCGGTCTGCAAGCCGATCGACGACAAGCGCGGCACCGTCGAGTACCGCACCAAGGTCGCGGGCGTCCTGGCGCGCCGGGCGGCCGCAATTGCATTCAAACGCGCGGGAGAGCGCTGACCAATGGCGAAGATTCACGTTTCCACCAAGATCAACGGCGAGGAGTCGGAGTTCCTCTGCGAGGCGCAGCAGACCCTGCTGGACGTGCTCCGCGACGAGCTCGGCCTCACCGGCTCCAAGGAAGGCTGCGGCTCCGGCGACTGCGGGGCCTGCTCCGTCATCGTCGACGGCCGGCTGGTCTGCTCCTGCCTGATGTTCGGCGCCGAAGCCGACGGCAAGGACATCGTCACCATCGAGGGCATGGCCGAGGGCGAGAAGCTGCATCCTCTGCAGCAGAAGTTCCTGGAGCATGCCGCGCTGCAGTGCGGCTTCTGCACGCCGGGCGTGCTGGTCGCCTCCAAGGCGCTGCTCGACCGGAACCCGAACCCGACGGAGGAAGAGGCGCGCTACTGGCTCGCCGGCAACCTCTGCCGTTGCACGGGTTACGACAAGATCATCGAGGCGGTGATGGACGCCGCCGCGGAAATGCGCGGGGAGTAATTCGGACATGAATTACCTGGGCAAGGACGTCGAGCTGAAAATCGTCGGCACTCGGCCGATTCGGCCGGACGGCGTGGACAAGGTGGTGGGGCGCGCCGCGTTCGGCGCGGACTTCGCGGTCGCCGGCATGATCCACGGCAAGGTCGTGCGCAGCCCGCACGCCCATGCCCGGATCAAGTCGATCGACACCTCGAAGGCGGCGGCGCTCAAGGGCGTCAAGGCGGTGATCACCGCCGCCGACCTGCCGGAGATTCCCTCGGAAGAGGCCTTCGTCGGCGAAGGTCCGGTCAATTTCCGGGATGTCTCGCTGAACACCATGGCGCGGGACAAGGTCCTCTATGACGGCCACGCCGTCGCGGCGGTCGCGGCGACGTCGCCGTCGATCGCCGAAGAGGCCGCGCGCCTGGTCGAGGTCGAGTACGAAGTGCTGCCGCACGTCATCGACGTCGAGGCGGCGATGGCGCCGGATGCGCCCTTGCTGCATGAGGGTATGATCACGGACGGCGTCGATCCGAAGCCGACCAAGCCCTCCAATGTCGCCAAGCGCGTCGAGTTCAAGCTCGGCGACGCGAAGGCGGCGTTCTCGAAGGCGGACGTGGTCGTCGAGGGCAGCTACACCACCCAGCCGGTGCATCAGGCCTATATCGAGCCGCATGCCTGCGTCGTCTCCTACGGCGCGGACGGCCAGGCGCAGATCTGGTGCTCCAGCCAGGGCCAGTTCATGGTTCGGGCCTTCTGCGCCAAGCTGCTCGGCATGGACATCGCCAATATCCGCGTGACCCCGCTGGAGATCGGCGGCGGCTTCGGCGGCAAGACGCTCGTCTATCTGGAGCCGCTGGCGCTCGCGCTCTCGCGCAAGAGCGGCCGGCCGGTCAAGATGGTGATGAGCCGCGAGGAAGTCTTCCGCGGGTCCGGCCCGACGTCGGGCGGCGTCGTCAAGGTCAAGCTCGGCGCCACCAAGAACGGCCGCATCGTCGCGGCGGAGTGCGAGGTCATCCTGCAGGCGGGCGCCTTCCCGGGCTCGCCGGTCGGTCCGGCCTGCATGACGCCGTTTGCGATGTACGACCTCTCGGACGTCTCGATCTGGGGCTATGACGTCGTCTCCAATCGCCCGAAGGTCGCGGCCTACCGCGCGCCCGGCGCGCCGATCTCCACCTTCGGCGTCGAGAGCGCGGTCGACGAGCTTGCCCGCAAGCTGAAGATGGACCCGGTCGAGCTTCGCCTGATCAACGCGGCGAAGGACGGCACGAAGGCGGCCTACGGCCCGACGCTGAAGAACATCGGCTATGTCGAGACGCTCGACGCCGCCAAGGACTCGCCGCACTGGAAGTCCGATCTCGGCGAAGCGCCGAAGGGCACTAAGCGCGGTCGCGGCATCGCGTCCGGCTTCTGGTTCAACATCGGCGGCGAAAGCTCCGGCGCGACCTACATCAACGAGGACGGCACGGTCACCGTGGTCTCCGGCAATCCGGACATCGGCGGCAGCCGCGCCTCCATGGCGCTGATGGCGGCCGAGGTGCTGGGCGTCGATATCTCGAAGGTGCGGGCGATCGTCGGCGACACGTCGTCGGTCGGCTTCTCCTTCCTGACCGGCGGCAGCCGCGTCACCTTCGCGACCGGAATGGCGGTCACCCAGTCGGCCGAACAGGCCCGCGACGAGCTTTGCCGCCGCGCGGCCGTGCTCTGGGAGATTCCGCCCGAAGCGGTCGAGTGGCGTGACGGCATGGCCCACCCGGCCGGCGACAACGCCGGCAAGTTCGAGCCGATCTCGCTCGCCGACATCGCGGCGAAGTCGGCCCGGACGGGCGGCCCGATCAGCGGCAAGGCCTCGATCAACGCCCAGGGCGCCGGGCCCGGCTACGCGACGCATATCTGCGACGTCGAAGTCGACGAGGAAACCGGCCACGTGAAAGTGCTGCGCTACACGGCCATTCAGGACGTCGGCAAGGCGATTCACCCGGCTTATGTCGAAGGCCAGATGCAGGGCGGCGCCGTCCAGGGCATCGGCTGGGCGCTCAATGAAGAGTACATCTACGACAAGAACGGCAAGCTCGATAATCCGGGCTTCCTGGACTATCGCGTGCCGGTCGCGTCCGACCTGCCGATGATCGAAACGATCATGGTCGAGGTGCCGAACCCGCGCCATCCCTTCGGCGCGAAGGGCGTGGGCGAAGCGCCGATCGTGCCGCCGATGGCGGCGGTCGCGAACGCGATCGAGGACGCCATCGGCATCCGCATGCACGACCTGCCGATGTCGCCGCCGCGCGTCCGCGCGGCGCTGGACGCGGCCAAGGCCTGACCCAGACGGTCTGCCTGTAGCGGGGGGCGGCGGCGCTGGAACGGCGCCGCCGCCCCTTTGCGTTATGATGTACGGACAATCCGACCGAAGGATCGCGCCATGGCCCGCGTCATCGTCTCCAGCAAAATGTGTCAGCCCTATCTCGGCGACGTTCGGGAGCTCGAAGTCGAGGCCGAGACCGTGCGCGGCCTGATCAAGGAACTGGATCGCCGTTACCCCGGGCTCGGCGTACAGGTCGACGAAAGCATGGCGGTCGCGATCGACGGCGTGATCTGTCAGGACACGTATCTTGAGCCGATCCGCCCCGACAGCGAAGTCTGCCTGATCCCGAAGATCGCCGGCGGTTGAGCCGGCCTATGCGCGCGCACGCGGCCGGTTGACGTGGCCCATCTTGCGGCCGGGCCGCGGCTCGCCCTTGCCGTAAAGGTGGAGGCGCGCGCCCGGTTCGGCCAGGATATCCGGCCAGTCGTCCGCCTCCGTCCCCAAGAG
>DAINCG010000215.1:0-614 GCA_036732525.1 Pseudomonadota bacterium
CATCGGATGCCGACAATGGGCGCGCGGGTTCTGATCAATGCAAGCTGGTATTATCGCCATTCACGTTGAGGCAAAAGATTCAGGAGAAGATTTGTCTTGCGGACAAGCCGAAGCATATAAGCCGCGTGCTGCTTGTTACCAAGAGGAAAGGCGAGTCAGAAAAGGAATTCTGCCTCACAATCATTACTTAACAGTGCTACTTTGTAAAGATCAAAAAGAAAGACAAGATCCATATAATTTCTTCGATAAAATAATATACGAATCCGACATCAGAAGCTGAAAAATATCTACTTTCCCGTCGCACTAGCACAAACACGCCCGCCGGACCCCACAGGTCCGGCGGGCGGCGCGCGTTACTTGCCCGCGCTGGCGAGGGCGCGGTTGACGGCGCAGGTGACGGCGATCAGGGAGGCGGAGACGATGTTCGTGCTCCGCCCGACGCCGTAGAGGTGCTTGCCGTCGACCTCGGCCTCGACGAAGGCGATGGCCGTGGCGTTGGCGCCGATGCCGACCGAGTGTTCGGAATAGCTGAACACCTTGATGTCGACGCCGGCTTCCTGGCTCAGCGCCCCGACATAGGCGTCGATCGGGCCGGTGCCGTCGCCGCCGATCTC
>DAINCG010000215.1:624-3192 GCA_036732525.1 Pseudomonadota bacterium
CGCAGGCCTGCAGGACGGACAGGCCGTCCGCGATCTCGATCTCCTTGCCGTCCTTCTTGATCTTCGCCGTGAGCTGGCGGATCTCCGAGGCGTTCGTCGCCACGCGGGTGACGTGCTCGATGAACTCGTAGGGCGATGTCGCGTTCAGATATTCGCTCTCGAACGCGGCCCAGATGTCGGAGGACTTCTGCTCGGCCCCGGTGTCGTCGGAAATGCGCTGGACGACGCCCGAGAATTCGACCTGCAGCGCCCGCGGCATCTGGAGGCCGTATTCCGTCTCCATGATGTAGGCGATGCCGCCCTTGCCGGACTGCGAGTTGATGCGGATGACCGCCTCGTAGCTCGCGCCGACATCGGCCGGGTCGATCGGCAGATAGGGCACGTCCCAGGTCGGGCTGTTCGCCTTCTTGATCGCCTTCAGGCCCTTGTTGATCGCGTCCTGATGGCTGCCGGAGAAGGCGGTGAACACCAGGTCGCCCGCATAGGGATGGCGCGGGTGGACCGGCAGCTGGGTGCAGTATTCCGCCATGGCCCGCAGTTCGCGCATGTTGTGCATGTCGAGGCCGGCGTCGACGCCCTGGCTCACCATGTTCATGGCGAGCGTGATGACGTCCACATTGCCGGTGCGCTCGCCATTGCCGAAGAGCGTGCCTTCGATCCGGTCGGCGCCGGCCATCACGCCGAACTCCGCCGCCGCGACGCCGGTGCCGCGGTCGTTATGCGGGTGCAGCGAAAGGACGATGCTGTCCCGGCGCGAGAAATTGCGGTGCATCCACTCGATCTGGTCGGCGTAGACGTTGGGCGTCGCCACCTCGACCGTCGCGGGCAGATTGATGATCGTCTTCTTCTCGGGCGTCGGCCGCCAGACGTCCATGACCGCCTCGCAGATTTCCAGCGCGTAGGGCAGTTCGGTCTGGGTGAAGCTTTCGGGCGAGTACTGGTGGATGATCTTCGTGCCCTTCGCCTCGGCCTCCGCCGCCAGTTCCTTGATCAGTTCGGCGCCGTCGGTCGCGATCTTGGTGATGCCCGGCATGTCGAGGCCGAACACGACGCGGCGCTGCGTCGTCGAGGTCGAGTTGTAGAGATGGACGATCGCCTTCTTGGCGCCTTCGATCGCCTCGAAGGTGCGGCGGATCAACTCCTCGCGCGACTGGGTCAGCACCTGGATCGCGACGTCGTCGGGGATCAGGTCTTCCTCGATGATCTTGCGGCAGAACGAGAAGTCGGTGTCCGACGCGGCCTGGAAGCCGACCTCGATCTCCTTGAAGCCCATCTGCACCAGGGCGTTGAACATGCGCTGCTTGCGCTCGGGGCCCATCGGCTCGATCAGCGCCTGGTTGCCGTCGCGGAGGTCGACGGAGCACCAGATGGGCGCCTTGACGATGGTCTTCGCGGGCCAGGTGCGATCGGACAAGTCGATCGGCGGGAAGGGTTGGTACTTTTCGATCGGCATTACGGACATGTCAGCGGTCCATTCTTTCTCGCATCGTCTCCGCCGCCGCGTCTGAGCGGTCGATCATGCGGGAGCGACGTCCGGACAAGAGGCGCTTGATAGCGCCCGGACAGGGTTTTAGCAGATGTCGGACGAAGCCAAAGACGATAGCGTGGGTCTCAATTCCGGACGCCAGAACGGCGGCGCTTCACAAGCGGGCTTAGCGCGCGGCAAGCCATTCCCGGCGCAGCAGGTGCGCCGGGCAAATAAGTCGCAGCTGTGAAGACGGCATCGTCATGGCCGAAGTTTTAGCGCCAAGGCGAGAGACGTGGCAAGCGTTTTCGCCATGCGGAAGGGTTTTCGTCAGGCGGCGTCCGCTTCGGCGACCCGCCGGCGGACCTCGGGAATGAGGTCGGCGCCATATTGCTCCGCGTCCGGCAGCGGGTCGTAGCCGCGGATCAGCAGGCTCGTCGCCCCGAGCTTGTAGTATTCGACCATCGCCTTGGCGACCGTATCCGGGGCGCCGACGAGCGCCGTCGAATTGCCCCGGGCGTCTTGACCGCGCGGTCGGTCGCCTCCGCCAGCTTCATCCAGAGGCAGTCGTCGAACACCTCCTGCCGTGCGGCCGCGCGGAGCAGGCGCTTCGAGCCTTCGTTGTCCCGCGCGTCGGGCGGGCCGCGCCGCTCGATCCGGGCGAGGATGCCCCGCGCCCGGTCCCAGGCCTTGTCGTCGGTCTCGGCCAGAATGGGCCGCGTCGAGAGGCTGAAGGTCGGCTGTCGGCCCAGCGGCTCGGCCGCCATGAAGGCCGCGGTGTCGGCGAGCGGCTCCCCCCAGAGCATGAAGACGTCGGCATGGGGGGCGAGCGCCTGGATCGCCGCATCCGACCCGCCGCCGCCATAGACCGGGATATGCGGCGCCCGGGCGCAGCGGATGTCCGCATAGGCGCCTTCGATCCGGTAGAACTCGCCCTTGTGGTCGAACGGCCGGTCGGCCGTCCAGGTTTGGCGCAGCAGGCCGGCATATTCGTCGAGCCGGCGATAGCGGGCGGCGTGGTCCAGGTGGTCGCCGTCCTTCGCCTGATCGGCATCGCTGCCGCCCGCGATCAGGTGGACGGCGAGCCGGCCCTCGCTCATCTG
>DAINCG010000215.1:3232-8130 GCA_036732525.1 Pseudomonadota bacterium
GTCGGCGCGACGAAGCCGGGGCGGTGCGCCAGAAGAAAGCCCAGCCGGTCCGTCGTCGCAGCCGCCTGCGCGCCCAGGATGAAGCCGTCGGGCGCGTCGGAGAAATAGCCGATCAGCACGCGGTCGAAGTCCGCCGCCTCGTGGATGCGCGCGGTCTTCGTGACGACCGCGTTCGAATAGGCCGGCCCCTCGGGCGGAACGATTTCGGAGGAGACGCGGGGCGCGATCCAGCCGATCATCTCGACGGGCATGGCCGGGCGCTCCCTATCGCAATCCCAGGCCGCGGGCGATGATGCCGCGCAGCACCTCCCGCGTGCCGCCCTGGATGGTGAGCTTGGGCGCGATGTGGGTGGCGTAGCGCATGACGTTCTCGAACGTCCGGTCGTTGGCGCTGGGGCTGCGCACGCCGTCGGGCGCGATCAGCCGCATCTCGTTCGGCAGCGCCTGTTCCCAATTGGTGCCGAGGTCCTTGACGACCGCCGCCTCCGTCATCGGCGTCTCGCCCGCCTGCAGCATGCCCGCGACGGAGGCCGACATGCGGCGGAGCGTCATCAGATGCGCCGCGTTCCGGCCGAGCGTCTCCGCCACATGGTCGGGCGGCTCCGACCCTGCGACGCGCACGCCTTCGGTCAGGGCCGAAATTGTCTCAAGCCACCGGTCGGGGCCGGAACGCTCGTAGGCCAACTCGTCCGTCGCCTGCTTCCAGGCCTCGTCCGGCCGGCCGATCAGGTGCTCGTCCGGGACGAAGACGTCGTCGAAATGCACCTCGTTGAAGTCGTGATGGCCGGCGAGATTGATGATCGGCCGGACGGTGATGCCGGGGCTGTCCATCTTGATCAGGAACTGGGTCAGGCCGTGCCGCCGGTTCTCCGCCGTCGGCGGGGAGGTGCGGATCAGGCCGATCATGTAGTGGGTGCGGTGGGCGTTCGACGTCCAGATCTTCGTGCCGTTGACCTTGTAGCCGCCGTCCGTCTTCGTCGCCTTCGTCGACGCGGCGAACAGGTCGGAGCCGGAGTTCGGTTCCGAGAGGCCGATGCAGAAATAGCATTCGCCCTTGACGATCTCCGGGATCAGGCGCTTGCGGACGCTTTCCTGGCCGTAGCGCAGCAGCACGGGGCCGGACTGGCGGTCAGCGACCCAGTGGGCGCGGACGGGCGCGCCGTGCGCCAGGAACTCTTCCGTCAGGACATAGCGCTCGATCTGGGTGCGGCCGTGCCCGCCATACTCCTTGGGCCAGGTCATGCCGATCCAGCCCTTGGCGCCGACCTTCCGGCTGAAGTCCGGGTTGAAGTTGGCGCCCATGTCGCCGGCGCCCGGCGTAAAGGTCCCGCGGTCGATCTCTTCGCGGAGAAATTGGCGGACCTCCTTGCGGAGGGCGTCTGCCTCCGGGGGGAAACGCATCGGGTCGAAGCGGAAGGTGGTGGACATGGCCCGGCGCTCCTACTTGCCGCGGCCGGCGGCGAAGCCGCCGAGCCAGGACGTGAGGTTCGGGCCGAGGCCCTCGCAGTCATAGCCGCCTTCCTGAACCAGCAGCGTCGGCAGGCCCAGCGCCGCGATCCGCCGGGCGATTTCGCCGAAGCCGTCGGTCGAGATCTTGAGGCAGCCGATCGGATCGTTCTCGTAGGCGTCGAAGCCGAGCGACACCAGGATGGCCTCCGCGCCATGCGCCTTGATCGCGGCGAATCCCTTGTCGAGCGCCGCGAGGAAGTCCCGGTCGTCGCTGCCGGGCGCCAGCGGCAGGTTAAGGTTGGCGCCGACGCCGGCGCCCGCGCCGATCTCCTTCGCATAGCCCGCGAAGAACGGAAAATAGTCGGACGGATCGCCGTGCAGCGAGACGAACAGCACGTCGTCCCGCTCGTAGAAGATGCCTTGCGTGCCGTTGCCGTGATGCACGTCGACGTCGAGGATCGCAAGCTTCGGCCAGCGCCAGGTCATGTGCTGGGCGGCGATCGCGACGTTGTTGAGATAGCAGAACCCGCCGGCGAGGTCGGAAAACGCGTGGTGCCCCGGCGGCCGGCAAAGGGCATAGGCCTCCGGCTGGCCGTCCAGGACCGCGTCCGCCGCCGTCAGCGCGATGTCCGCCGCCGCCCGCGCCGCCGCCCAGGTGCCTTCGGCGATCGGCGCGGAGTTGGTCGCGACATAGTAGCCGGACTGGCCCTGGACGCCCGACGGCAGCCCCGTCATGCGCCGGTTCGGCTGGGCGTAGGGATAGACCAGGGGCGTCGGGTCCGGCAGCTCCTGCCAGCGCCGCCAGGCGGATTCCAGGAACCTGAGATAGCCGTCGTCGTGGACGGCGCGCAGCGGCGCCATGTCGTAGCGCTTGGGCGCCGCTATCCGGCAGCCGAAGGCTTCGGCGGCGCTCTTCAACTCGTCCGCCCGCCGCGCGATTTCCCAGTGCGGGACCGGCCGGCCCCGGCTCAGGATTTCCTCGGGCTGGTGGGAGAGATGGCTGTCATCGGCGATCGCCAGCATGGCGGCTCCTTAGGCGTTCGGGCTCCCCGAAATCGTAGGCGCCGCACGATCGGCTGGCAACGCGGCGCCGGCCGCGATATATCGCACGGCATGCCGATACCGACCGCCGACATCGACGTCTGGGTGTTCGACCTGGACAACACGCTCTACAGCCCGCTCCGCTCCGACCTGATGCCGCAGATGCATCTCCGCATGCAGGAGTTCATCATGCAGACCTTCGGCGTCGATCGGACGGAGGCCGACCGTCGCCGCCAGTTCTATTTCGAACAATATGGCACGACGCTGCGCGGCCTGATGGAGCACCACGGCATGGACCCGGAAGAGTTCCTGCCCTACTGCCATCAGCTCGACCTCTCGAAGATCCTGCTCGACCAGGCGCTCGACGACGCCCTGACCGCGCTGCCGGGCCGCAAGGTCGTCTACACCAACGCGACCCGCGACCACGCGGCGGCGGTGATGGAGCGCCTCGGCATCGGCCGCCACTTCGACGGCGTCTTCGACATCAAGGACGCCGACTACCTGCCGAAGCCGCACGCCCTCTCCTACGACGTCTTCGCCAAGCGGCTCGGCGTCGATACGAAGCGGGCCGCGATGTTCGAGGACACCGCCAAGAACCTGAAGCCGGCCCACGAACTCGGCATGCGCACCGTCTGGATGCGCAATGACCGCGTCGGCGCCCAGCCCGACGGCGACGAGGCCCACATCCACCACGTCGCCGAGGACCTGGCGGACTTTCTGGGTCAGATCGTCCGGCCCTGATGGGCGCCGCGTCGGGCGTCAGACGATCCCCGCCTCCTTCAGTTTCTTCTGCGCCGCCGCGTCGTAGCCGAGCTTCGAGAGCACCTCTTCGTTCGCCTCGCCCTGCTCCGGCGCCGCCGCGCGCATGACGAAGGGCGTGCGGTCGAGGTTGGTCGCGTGGCGGACGATGGTGAGGTCGCCCATGCGGACATGCGGGGCCGGCGTCGCCATGCCGAGATGCCGGACCTGCTCGTCCTCGAAGGTCTGCTTGATGTTGTAGATCGGGCCGCACGGCACGCCCGCCGCGTTGAGGCCCTTGATCAGGTCGGCGGACGCGCGCTTTTCCGTGTAGCTGGAGATCAGGGCGTTCAGTTCCTTCCGGTTCTTCGACCGGCTGTCGTTGTCCTTGAAGCGCGGGTCGCTCAGCAGTTCGGGGGCGCCCAGTTCCTTCGACAGGCGCTCCACCATGACGCCGCCGGAGGCCGCGATGTTGATGTGGCCGTCGGACGTCGGAAAGACGCCGGTCGGCACGCTGGTCGGATGGTCGTTGCCGGCCTGGGGCGGAATTTCGCCGGCCATGGTCCAGCGGCTCGCCTGGAAGTCGAGCATGGCGATCTGCGATTCCAAGAGCGAGGTGTGCACCCACTGCCCCTCGCCCGAGACCTCCCGCTCCAGCAGTGCGGTCAGGATGCCGATGGCGAGATACATGCCGCAGGTCAGGTCCGCGATCGGGATGCCGACGCGCACCGGCCCCTGGCCCGGCAGGCCGGTCACGGACATCAGCCCGCCCATGCCCTGGGCGATCTGGTCGACGCCCGGCCGGTCGCGATAGGGCCCCGTCTGCCCGAAGCCCGAGATCGAGCCATAGACGATGCGCGGGTTGACCGCCTTGCAGGCCTCATAGTCGACGCCCAGGCGGTGCTTCACGCCGGGGCGGTAGTTCTCCACCACCACGTCGGCGTCCTTGACCAGCTCCAGGAAGATGTCGCGGGCTTCCGGCTTCTTCAGGTTGAGCGTCATCGACCGCTTGTTGCGGTGCAGGTTCTGGAAGTCGAACCCGTCGCGCTGCCCAGCGGTGACGCTGCGGGCGGCGTCCTCCGCCGGCGCCTCGACCTTGAGCACGTCCGCCCCCCAGTCCGCGAGCTGGCGCACGGCCGTCGGCCCCGCCCGCGCCCGCGTCAGATCGAGCACCTTGAAGCGGCGGAGCGGCAGATGGTTCTGGGTCATGGGCTGGGCCTCCCGATTGCGATTGGCGGGAATGTTCCGACAGCAACCGTCGGGGCGCAACGCCCGCCTCAGACCCGTCCCTTCAGGCGCGCCGCGAGCATGCGCCACAGGCGGCGGGGATCGGGCTCCGCCATGCGGCGGTCGGTCGGGTCGGCCTTGGCGGCGCGGGCGCGCTTGACGTAGCCGGCGGCGAGCACGGCGCGACGGCGGCGCGGGCGCCCTTGGGCGGCGCGACGGCGGCGAGTTCGGCCGCGCGCTCGACGATCGGACGGAGGCCGCCCTTGAGGGCCTTTGGCGCCCAGGGCCGGCCGCGCGCCTGGTTCGCCGGCTCCGCGCGGGCGAGGCCGATCAGCGCGAAGGCCGCGCCGGCGTCTTCCGCCGCCGCCGCGCCGGGCCCGCCCTGCCAGAGATTGGCGTGGAGCGCGCCGGCGGTCTTGCGGGCATAGGCTTCGAGGTCGGCA
>DAINCG010000216.1:0-3933 GCA_036732525.1 Pseudomonadota bacterium
GGCCGAGGTGCAGGTGGAAGAGATCCCGGTCGACGGCGAGGCCGGCGACGACGAACTCCGCGGCGGGTCCGAGGACGACGTGCTGTCCGGCGGCGACGGCATCGACCAGCTGTTCGGCGAGGGCGGAAACGATCAGTTGACGGGCGGCGAGGGCGCGGACGTGCTTGACGGCGGCGACGGCGTCGATCTCGCCTCCTACGCGGACGATGTGGCGGGCCTGACGGTCGATCTCGGCTCCGGCGTCGGCCCCGGCGGCGATACCCTGATCGGCATCGAGCAAGTGCGCGGCGGCGCCGGCGACGACGTCATCATCGGCGGTCTTGCGCAGGAGACCTTCTACGGCGGCGACGGCGACGACCAGCTCAGCGGCGGCGCCGGCGGCGACCGCCTTGTCGGCCAGGCGGGCGGCGACATCCTGAGCGGCGGTGACGGGCGCGACGTCATCGAGGGCGGCGATGGCGACGACGATCTGACCGGCGGCGAGGGCCGCGATATCCTGACGGGTGGCGACGGGGTCGATGTTGCGCGCTATGAGGCGTCCGCCGTTCGGATGGACGTCCGCCTTTACGCCAATGCCGCCAGCGACGGCGACACCCTGTTTCAGGTCGAAAACGTCGTCGGCAGCGCCTTCAACGACTACATCGCCGGCGACAGCCACGCCAACCAGCTTTCCGGCGGCGCCGGCGACGACCAGCTCCGCGGCGGTCGGGACGACGACGCATTGCTGGGCGAAGACGGCGACGACATGCTGCTCGGCAGCGACGGCGACGACATGCTCACGGGCGGCGCGGGCGCGGACCGGATCGACGGCGGCGCGGGCGTCGACTGGGCGCGATATGACGTCGCCGGCGGCCCGGTGGACGTGCGGCTCTATACCAACCAGGGCAGCGACGGCGACGTGCTGCGCGATGTCGAGAACCTGCTGGGCAGCGCCTTCGACGATGTCCTCGCCGGCAACTTCGCCAACAACCGGCTTGTCGGCGGCGCCGGCGACGACATCCTGGACGGCGACGCGTTCGACGACGTTCTGATCGGCGGCGCGGGCGCCGACATGCTGATCGGCGGCCCTGGTCTCGACCTTGCGTCCTACGAAGACGAGACGGCGGGCATCGACGTCCGGCTCTATCTCGGGACCGGTCCCGGCGGCGACGTATTGGACGGCATCGAGCAGGTGCGCGGCGGCGCCGGCGACGACTTCATCGTCGGCAACACGGGGCAGGAGACGTTCTTCGGCGGCGACGGCAACGACCAATTGCGGGGCGGCAGCGGCGGCGATCGGCTGGTCGGGGAGGCGGGCGACGACATACTGCTGGGTCAGGACGGGCGCGACATGCTGGAGGGCGGCGACGGCGACGACGACCTGACCGGCGGCGAGGGCCGCGACATCCTGATCGGCGGCGCCGGCGTCGATGTCGCGCGCTACGATTTGTCTGCAGTGCGCATCGACGTCCGCATCTATGACAATCAGGCGAGCGACGGCGACAGGCTGATCCTGGTCGAGAACGTCGTCGGCACCGACTTCAACGACTACCTCGCCGGCGACAGCCACGCCAACGTCCTGCGGGGCCGCGGCGGCGCCGACCAGCTGCGCGGCGGGTCCGCGAACGACATCCTGATCGGCGGCGCCGGCGGCGACATTCTTTTCGGCCAGGACGGCGACGACATGCTGACCGGCGGCGATGGCGCCGACCTGATCGACGGCGGCGCGGGCGAGGACTGGGCGCGATATGACGACGCCGCCGGGTCGATCGAAGTCCGGCTTTTCGCGAACGAGGCGAGCGACGGCGATTTTCTGCGCGACATCGAGAACGTGGCGGGCGGCGCCTTCGACGACCTCTTGTCCGGCAACTCCCTGGCGAATCGGATCATCGGCGGCGGCGGGAACGACCAGCTTCGCGGCGGTTCGGCCGAAGACATTCTGATCGGCGGGACCGGTGCGGACGTGATCCTGGGACAGGCGGGCAATGACCGTCTCTTCGGGGAGGCGGGCATGGACGTCTTCGTGCACGCGCCCGGCGACGGCGTCGACCGCGCCGAGGACTTCGCGACCAACGGCGACCTCCTAAACCTCGCCGCGCACAACATCGCGGATTTTGCGGCTTTCCAAGCGCTGACCACCGACACGGCGGAAGGCGCGCTCGTCCAGATCGACGCGACGAACGCTGTCCTCCTCGTCGGCGTCACGGAGGCGGAGATCGGGCAGGAAGACGTGCTGCTCTGACTTGCCGGGGCCTACGCTCGCGCAAATACCCCTCGCGACCGAGCTGTCGTCGGCTGCAAGTAGGCCGATCTTAATCATGGTCCGCCAGGATGCGTCCCTTCGCTCTGGAGTGAGGCATGGCGAACATCGGCCGGACCGTCTTGCGCAATACCGCCCCGGCGGCCGCGATCGTGGTCGTGTCGACCCTGTCGATGGGCGCGCTTGCGTTGCGAATGCCCATGGCGGGGGAGCCGGTCGCCTTACTCTTTTCGGAATCGCTCTCCGAAGGCGAGTCGCTTGCGCGCATCGCCGGAATGGATGCGCGCCTGGTCCGGGATGGCGGATGGGACAGGATCAAGGTCGTGAGTTTCGACCGGGGTTTCTCCCTGCTGGAGCTTTGGCGGAATGGCGTATGGGCGGCGTTCGATCCGGTCGTCGCAGCCGGTTGCGCGCCGGCAGGCCCGAATAAGGAAGCAAGCAATGGAGTGGGTTGAAACAGGCTCTTCGAAGTCGCCCGCCGCCAGCGGGTCGATCGCCGAGCTTCAGGCGCGCGCGACGCCCTATTTCCTGGGCGTGCTCTGGCTTCATGTCGTGATCGTCGCCGGGGTCGGTTTGGCGTTCGGCGACGTGATCGGGCCAACCGTCGCCGCCTTTCTGATTTGCGCATTGCCCACCGCCACATGGAAAATCTGCGGCGCGGCGGCCCCGACCCGTTACGCCATGGCGGCGTCGTTCGCCGGGCTGGTCGGCCTCATCGTCTTCCAGTTTGCCGGACATCCCTGGCAGATCGACGTCCATATGTACTTTTTCGCGGCGCTCGCAATGATCGCCGTCCTGTGTGACTGGCGTACGATCATCGTCGGCGCCGGGGTCATCGCGGTTCATCACCTGACCCTGAACTTCGTCATGCCCGCCGCCGTATTTCCGAACGGCGCGGATTTCTATCGCGTCGTACTGCATGCGGTGATTGTCGTGGTGGAGACGGGCTTTCTGATCGCTCTCACGCTGCGCATCGCTCGTGCGCTGTCCGCGGCGGACGGCGCGATCGCTCGGGCGACCGATGCGGAAGCCAAAGCCCTGGAGAGCGCGCGGAAGCAAAGCGAAGCCGAAGCCGTTGCAGAAGTCGCGCGCAGTCGCGAGCGCGCCGACCTGGCCGACCGCTTCCAGGCGGAAGTCGGCGCAATTGTCGAGCTGGTCGCGAAGGCCGCAGCCGACCTTCAGGCCGCTTCCCAAGAGATGGCCGGGGCGGTCGAGAGCACGCGGGAGGAATGCGACACCGCAGCTTCAGACGCCAATGTCACGGCTGGAAGCGCCCAAACGGTGGCGACGTCGACGGAGGACCTCTCTCAAGGCGCGCGCGATGTAGCCAGTCAGGTTGCGACCGCGGCCGAGCGGCTTCGCGCGACCGCGAGCGGCGCTGACGATGCGGAAGCCCGAGTCGCAGAGCTTCTGAAGGCCCTCGGGCTGGTTGATGAGATCGTATTGCAGATCGGCGACGTCGCCGAGCAGACCAATCTGCTGGCGCTGAATGCGACGATCGAAGCCGCCCGGGCCGGCGAAGCCGGAAAAGGCTTTGCCGTCGTGGCGACCGAAGTGAAGTCGCTGGCGAACGAGACGCGCAAGATGACGGAGCGAATCGCCGCACAACTCGGTGCGGTGCAGCAGGCGTCGAACGCGGCCGTCGAGGCGACCCGCGGGATCGTCGGCGAGATTGCGACGTTGGACGAAACGAC
>DAINCG010000216.1:3999-8124 GCA_036732525.1 Pseudomonadota bacterium
AAGCCGCCGACGGCGCGGACGAGGTGCTGAAGCGCCTGGAAGCGGCCCGTAGCGGGACGCACACGACTGTGGGGTCGGCCGCGCGGGTCGGAACCGCCGCGACGGATCTGTCGGGTCATGCAAGCGCATTGCAGACCGCGATGAAATCACTTCTGGACAAGGTGCGCGCCGCCTAGCTCGCAATAAGAAGCGCGCCGCCGCCCGTCGGCGGTGGCATGGCTCCACATGATCTACTCCGCCGCTGCCGCCATCGCCGCCGCCTTCGGGTTGCGGAAGGCTTCGAGCAGGCGGGCCTCTTCGGCCTTGGCCTGTTCGATGTGGCGCATCTTGACGTGGCCATAGCCGCGGATGTGCTCGGGCGTGCTGAGCAGCGCCACGGCGAAGGCGTGGTTCTCCGGCGTCAGGCCAGCCAGCACCGTGTCGACCAGGTCGCGGTATTCCTTGATCAGCGCGCGTTCACGCTTCCGCTCCTCCGTGCGGCCGAAGATGTCGAAGGGCGTGCCGCGCAGGCCCTTCAGCTTGGCCAGGCGGTGGAACCACTTCTCCATGCCGGGTCCGTACTCCTTCTTGCGCGGCTCGCCGGTGACGGGGTCGATCTTCGCGGAATGCGGCGGGGCCAGATTGAAGCGCAGTTCGAAGTCGCCTTCGAACTCGGCCTCCAGTCGCTCCCGGAAATCGGGCAGGGCGAACAGGCGGGCGACCTCGTACTCGTCCTTGAACGCCATGAGCTTGTGGGCATAGCGGGCGACCGCCATCGTCAGCGCCTGCTTGCCGGGCGTCTTCTCCGCCTCGACCGCGCGAACCTTCTCGACCAACGCCTCATAGCGCTTGGCGTAGCGCCGGTTCTGGTAGGCGGTGAGTTCTTCCATGCGGTCGGCGATGGTCTCGTCCAGCGAGAGCGCCGCTTTGGCCTGCCGGCGCGGCCCGGCCGCCGCTTCGACTTTCGAGAGATCGTGCGCAGCCATGCGGCCCCATTGGAAGGCGCGCTTGTTCATGTCGATGCCGACGCCGTTCAACTCGATCGCCTTCAGGATGGCTTCCGCGGTCAGCGGGATCAGGCCCTTCTGCCAGGCGAAGCCGGTCATGAAGAGGTTGGTCGCGATCGAGTCGCCCATCAGCTTGGTCGCGAGCGCCGTCCCGTCGAGGAAATCGGCCCCGCCCGGCCCGACGCCGCCCTCGATCCGGCCCATGAGTTCGTCCGTCGGGAACTGGAAGTCCGGATTGCGGGTGAAGTCGCCGGTGAACTGGCGGTAGGTGTTGATGACCGCCTTGCTGCGGCCGCGTTCGAGCTTTGAGATGCTGTCCGGCTGGGCGGCCGTCACGATATCGCAGCCGAGCAGCAGGTCCGCGTCGCCCATGGCGATGCGCGTGGCGTGCAGGTCCTCCGGCGTTTCACCGATGCGGAGATGCGACCAGACGGCGCCGCCCTTCTGGGCGAGGCCGGCCATGTCGAGCACCGTGGCCGCCCGCCCTTCCAGATGGGCGGCCATCGCCAGTACCGCGTTCACGGTGACGACGCCGGTGCCGCCGATGCCGGTCAGCAGGATGCCGTAAGGCTTCTCGAGGCCTGGCAGGGTCGGGGCCGGCAGGACGCTTTGCGGGTCCTCGGCGACTGGCGCCGACTTCTTAGGCTCGCCGTTCAGGACCGTGACGAAGGAGGGGCAGAAGCCCTCCATGCAGGAATAGTCCTTGTTGCAGGCGGACTGGTCGATGCGGCGCTTCCGGCCGTATTCGGTCTCGACCGGAGTGACGGAGACGCAATTCGACTTGACGCCGCAATCGCCGCAACCCTCGCAGACGCGCTCGTTGATATAGGCGCGCTTCGGCGGGTCCGGGAACTTGCCGCGCTTCCGCCGACGTCGCTTCTCCGCCGCACAGGTCTGGTCGTAGATCAGCACGGTCAGGCCGGGCGTGTCCCGCAACTCCTTCTGCACGGTCATCAATTCGCGTCGATGGTGCACGGTGACGCCCGGCGCGAAGCCGTAGCCGGCCGGATACTTGTCCGGCTCGTCGGTCACGACGACGACGCGTTTCGCGCCTTCGGCGTGGACCTGTCGGCTGATCTCCGCAACGTTGAGCGTACCGTCGTGCGGCTGGCCGCCGGTCATCGCGACCGCGTCGTTGTAGAGGATCTTGTAGGTGATGTTGACGCCGGCGGCGGCCGCCTGACGGATCGCGAGCAGGCCGGAGTGGTTGTAGGTGCCGTCGCCGATATTCTGGAAGATGTGCTTCGTCTCGACGAAGGGCGCCTGGCCGACCCAGTTGGCGCCTTCCGCGCCCATGTGGGTGAAGCCGGCCGTGTCCCGGTCCATCCAAAGCGCCATGTAGTGGCAGCCGATCCCGGCGCCGGCGCGACTGCCTTCCGGCACCCGGGTCGAGGTGTTGTGGGGGCAGCCGCTGCAGAAATAGGGTGTGCGGCTCATCGACGGCGGATTGTTGCCGGCGCTCTGCCCTTCGAGGCGGTCGTAGCGGGCGAGCGCGTCGTCGATCCGCTGCTTCCCGGCGTCATCCACGCCCATGCTCATGAGCCGGTCGGCGAGGGCGCGGGCGATCATGCCGGGCGTCAGTTCGGCAAAGGCCGGGAACAGGGTCGCCCCCTGTTCGTCGGCCTTGCCGATGATGGTCGGCCGGTGATCGGCCGGGAGCGTATAGAGCGCTTCCTTCAGCTGGGGCTCGATCAGGCCGCGCTTCTCCTCGACGACCATGACGAGGTCGAGGCCTTCGCAGAACGCGCGCGCGCCCTCGGTCTCGAGCGGCCAGGGCATGGCGACCTTGTAGAGCGAGACGCCGAGGCGCGCCGCCTCGGCTTCCGTCAGGCCAAGCTCGTCGAAGGCCTGGCGGACGTCCAGATAGGACTTGCCGACCGTCACGATGCCGATGCGCCGCTCCGGCCCGCCCATCACGACGCGGTCCAGCCGGTTCGCCCGTGCGTAGGCGAGGGCGGCCGGCAGCTTGTAGCGGTGCAGCATCTCCTCCAGCATCAGGAACTCGGCGATGATCTGGCGGTTGTTGAGGCCGCCTTCCGGCAGGTCGATGTCCGGCAGGACGGGTTGGACGCGCTCCGGCGCGAGGTCGACGACGGCGGAGGAGTCGACCGTCTCGCCAATCGCCTTGAAGCCGGCCCAAAGGCCGGAGAAGCGGGAGAGGGCGAAGCCGTGCAGGCCGTAGTCCAGGAACTCCTGCACGCCCGCGGGCGAGAAGATCGGGATCATCGCGTCGACGAACGCAAATTCGCTCTGGTGGGCGACGGTCGAGGATTTCGCCATGTGGTCGTCGCCGGCGAGCGCGATCACGCCGCCATGCTTGGCGGCCCCGCTTTGGTTGGCGTGCTTGAAAACGTCGCCGGACCGGTCGACGCCCGGTCCCTTGCCATACCAGATGCCGAAGACGCCGTCGTACTTCGCTTCGCCCGAGTGCTCGATCTGCTGCGCGCCCCAGATCGCCGTGGCGGCCAGGTCTTCGTTCAGGCCCGGCCGAAAGACGATGTGATGCTCCGCCAGATGCTTGCGCGCCTGCCAGAGTTGCTGGTCGTAGCCGCCCAACGGCGAGCCCCGATAGCCCGAAATATAGCCAGCGGTGTTCAAGCCGGCCGCGGCGTCGCGTTGACGCTGGATGATCGGCAGGCGGACCAGCGCCTGGGTTCCGGTCATGAAAGCCCGGCCGCGGTCCAGGACATACTTGTCATCAAGCGAGACGTCGCGAAGCTGCATCAGCTCCCTCCGGCGTTACGGCTTAGAGTCTGCAACAAAACTATACCGCAGCCGCCGTCGCGAACAGGCCCAAGCGGGTCCGAGCGGCCCAAACCCGATCTGATGGCGGGCGCTGCGGCAATGAAAGCGCGCGCCCAGGACCGCAGTCGACGCAGCGATATGCCCCGTCGGCAAATCTTGTAATGTTATTGCGCTTCGCCCGCGCCGTCGCAGTTATCTTTTCTCTTCCGGCAGCCCGGCGATCTTGGCGGCGATGCGGCCGGGCGCGGCGAACTCCGCCAATTCGAGGGGCGAGTCGGCGCAAAATATCAGCGCGGCCGATGCGTCGAGGCCGTCAACGCCCGCCTTGCCGGAGTAATCGAGCCCGCCGATCGCAAAGCCGCAGCGGCCGCCGAACCCGCGGACCTTCGCCACG
>DAINCG010000217.1:0-1047 GCA_036732525.1 Pseudomonadota bacterium
CCAGCGTCTCGACGTCGGAATGCATGTAGCGGACGCGCAGGCCCGCCTCGTGCATGTATTCCGTCAGATCCTCGGCCATGCGCTTGGTCAGGGTCGTCACCAGGACGCGCTGGCCCTTGGCGGCGGCCTGGCGGCACTCGTCGATCAGGTCGTCGACCTGGCGTTCGGTCGGCCGGATGATCGTCGGCGGATCGACGAGGCCGGTCGGGCGGACGACCTGCTCGGTCACGACGCCCTGGGTCTTCTCCAGCTCCCACGGGCCCGGAGTCGCGGAGACGTAGACCGACTGCGGCCGCATCGCCTCCCATTCCTCGAACTTGAGCGGCCGGTTGTCGATGCAGGACGGCAGGCGGAAGCCGTAGTCCGCCAGCGTCGACTTCCGGGCGTAGTCGCCCTTGTACATGCCGCCGACCTGGGGAACCGTCACGTGGCTTTCATCGACGAACAGCAACGCGTCGTCCGGCAGATACTCGAACAGCGTCGGCGGCGGGCTGCCGGGCGCGCGGCCGGTCAGGTAGCGGGAATAGTTCTCGATGCCGGCGCAGGAGCCGGTCGAGGTCATCATCTCCATGTCGAAGGTGGTGCGCTGCTCCAGGCGCTGCGCTTCCAGCAGCTTGCCCTGGCGGCCCAACTCCTCCAGACGCTCCGCCAGTTCCTTGCGGATGCCCTTGACCGCCTGGTCGAGCGTCGGCTTCGGCGTGACGTAGTGGCTGTTCGGGTAGACGCGGACGCGCTCGAACTGGCCGGTGCGCTCGCCGGTCAGCGGGTCGAACTCGTGGATTTCCTCCAGCTCGTCGCCGAAGAAGGAGAAGCGCCAGGCCCGGTCTTCCTGATGCGCCGGGAAGAGCTCGACCGTGTCGCCGCGCGCCCGGAAGGCGCCGCGGAAGAAGGCGGCGTCGTTCCGCCGGTACTGCAGCTCGACGAACTTCCGCAGCAGATCCTGCCGGTCGACGCGCTGGCCGGCCTTGATGTCGACCGCCATGCCCGAATAGGTCTCGACCGCGCCGATGCCGTAGATGCAGGAGACGGACGCGACGATGCAAACGT
>DAINCG010000217.1:1099-7739 GCA_036732525.1 Pseudomonadota bacterium
ATGCGGTCGATCTCCTCGTTGATCGACGCTTCCTTCTCCACATAGGTGTCGGTGCGCGGCACGTAGGCTTCGGGCTGGTAGTAGTCGTAGTAGGAGACGAAATACTCGACCGCGTTATCCGGGAAGAAGCTCTTCATCTCGGCGTAGAGCTGGGCCGCCAGCGTCTTGTTCGGCGCCAGGATGAGCGACGGGCGCTGCAGTTCCTGGATGACGTGTGCGACGGTGAAGGTCTTGCCGGAGCCGGTGACGCCCAGCAGCACCTGGTCCCGCTCGCCCGCATCGAGCCCGGCGACGAGTTCGCGAATCGCGGCCGGCTGATCGCCCGCCGGCGCGAAGCTCGAGGCGAGCCGGAAACGGGTCGAATCGTCCACCTCCAGCGGCGGGCGTTCGAAGCGCGGGATGCCGGCCAATACCGGCGCGGTCTGTCCTTCTGGCATGCAGCGGAAACTAGCGCGCGAGCGGCGGTCCGCCAACGCCACATGCGTGCATCGGCTGGGGGCGATTCGCTCTTCCTTAACCGCGGCCGGTCATAAAATGAGCGGCAAAGCCGAAAGCGCGCCGATGTTCAAGCTCGTTCGCTACTTTTCGATCTCAAGCGCAATCACGATCGCCGCCCTGACGGCTGTGCTGGTGTACGCCTATTACCAGCACGCCACGACGAACCTCACGCGCCTGACCGAGAAGCAGAACGCGACCCTGACGACCGCCTTCATCAACGCGATCGGCCCGCCGCTGACGGAGTTCCTGGACAACGCCGAGGAAATCGGCGGCGCCAACCTCGCCGCCCGGCCCGAGATCGCCAGGCTCGACGCCGACCTGAACATGCTGACGACGCGCCTGCCCGTCCGGAAGGTCATGGCGTTTTCGCCGAACGGCTTGATCGTCTACTCGCCGGACACGCCCGAGATCGGCGGCTACCATTCCAGCAACGCCCTGTTGCAGCGCGCCGTGCGGTACGGCATCGCCCAGTCCCGTCTCAACCGCGCCAAGATCACCCGGGCGAACGAAGCGACGCCGACGGAACGGTTCGTCGTCGAGACCTACGCGCCGATCTTCGGGTCATCGGGCAAGATCGTCGGCGTCATCCAAGTCTACCACGACGTCTCCGCCGACATCGCCGACATCCGCGCCGACATGTGGTCGATCGCCGGCGCGCTGGTCGTCGCATTCATCCTGCTCTATCTCGCGCTCTTCGGCATCGTCCGCCACGCGGGCCGCGTGCTCCGCACCCAATACCGCGAGTTGGAGGACGCGAAGCGCGCCGCCGACGCAGCCGCCGACATCGCCGAGCGGGCCAACCGCGCCAAGTCCGACTTCCTTGCGGTCATGAGCCACGAAATCCGGACGCCGCTCAACGGCATCCTCGGCATGTCCTCTTTGCTGTTGGACGACCCGCTCGACGACGAGCATCGCAGCTATGTCGAGATCATCCAGACGTCGGGCAACAATCTCCTGGAGATCATCAACGACATTCTGGACATCGCGAAGATCGAGTCCGGGAATTTCGCCCTCGAAGCCGCGCCCTTCCAGATCGTCGATATGGTCGAGGGCACGGTCGAGCTGCTGGCCGGCAAGGCGGCGGAGAAGGGCCTCGAAATCGCCTGCCGGGTCGACAGCGACATGCCGGAGGTGGTCGAGGGCGATGCGCTGAGGCTACGCCAGGTTCTCCTGAACCTGCTCAGCAACGCCATCAAGTTCACCGATTTCGGCAGCGTGCGCGTCGATGCGCGCCTCGCCGGCCTCTCCAACGGCGCGGCGACGTTGAGCTTCTCGGTCACCGACACCGGCATCGGAATTCCGCCGGACGTGCAAAGCCTGCTGTTCGAGAAATTCGTGCAGGCGGACAGCTCCAGCACGCGCCGCTTCGGCGGCGCCGGCCTTGGCCTCGCAATCTGCCGTGACCTGGTCACGATGATGGGCGGGAAGATCGGCGTCGAGAGCAAAGTAAACGAGGGCAGCCGCTTCCATTTCGAAGTGACCTTGCCCGTCGTCGCCGGGCCGGCGACGTCCGCGACGGAACCGCGTCGCGCGATCCGCCGGTCCGGCGAACGGTTCCTGATCGTCGACGACCTGGAAATGAACCGATCCGTGCTGTCCTACTACGTCCGGGCGGTCGGCGCGCAGGCGACGGTCGCGGCGTCCGGCGCGGAAGCGCTGGAGCTGTTGTCGGAGCAGGCCTTCGACGTCGCGATCTTCGACCACATGATGCCGGGCATGAACGGAACGCAGTTGCTCGAAGCGGCAAAGGCGCTGAACCTGCCGGAGCCGCCCGTCTTCGTGCTCTCGTCCTCCGCCGGCGAGGCCGGCCGGAAGGAGAACGCCATCGCGGCCGGGTTCGACGCGGCGATGCCCAAGCCGGTGCGCCTCTCCGCTTTCGAGGAAACCATGTACGAGATTTCGGGCCGCCGCCCGCGCCGGCGCGCGGAGGCGCGCCACGACGGCGCGACGGACGCCGAAAGCCGTGCGAAGCCGAGCAGCCGCCACATCCTCCTGGCCGAGGACAACGCCAACAACCAGATCCTGGTCGACAAGGTCATTCGGCGGCGCGGCATGACGTTGGACATCGCGCCCGACGGCGCGGAAGCGGTCCGCATGTTCAACGCCGGCGAATACGATCTGGTCCTGATGGACCTCCGCATGCCGAACATGAACGGCCTCGATGCAGCCCAAGCGATCCGCGCGAGCGCGCGCGGCAGGTTCACGCCCATCGTCGCCCTGACCGCAAGCGTCATGGCCGAGGACAAGGCGGATGTCGACGCCGCCGGCATGGACGACTTCGTCGGCAAACCGCTGGACCCGGCGGAGCTGATCCGCGTCATCGACAAATGGATCGCCCAAGGGCGCGACGGCGCCGCCGCGGCCTGACCGATCCGCGCTTGCGTCGGACGCGGCATCGCGGGAGGCTCCCCCTTCCGCAAACCTGACGCCGGAACGCCCGATGCCGCTCGCACGCGCCTGGACCGAACTGCCCGACGGCGCGCGCGGAATGATGCTGATGGTGCTGGGCATCGGCGTCATCACCGTCAATGACGCGTTGATGAAGCTCGCCAATGAAGGCCTGCCGCTTGGCGAGACCTTGGCGATCCGCTCCGCCTTCGTCTGGGTCGTGATTCTGGCGTTCGCCTGGCGGGCGGGGTTCCGGCGGGCGCTTCGCGTCAACGCCTGGGGGCCGCAGCTGGCCCGCGGCGGCTTCCTCGTCTTCTCGAGCTGGACGTTCTTCCTGGGCCTCCAAATGCTGCCGCTGGCGGAGGCGATCGCCATCGCCTCCGTCGGACCGCTGTTTCTGACCATGCTCGCCGGCCCGTTTCTCGGGGAAACGGTCGGCTGGCGGCGCTGGTCGGCGGTCGCGGTCGGCTTCGTCGGCGCGTTGATCATCATCCGGCCGGGCGGCGAGGGCTTCGTCTGGGCCGCGCTCTTTCCGCTGGCGGCAGCGCTCGCCGGCGCCGGGCGGGATATCGTAACCCGCCGCATGAGCCTCGGCCGCGAGGGCACGGTCGCCATCCTGGCCGTCTCCACGACCTGCGTCGGCCTCTCCGGCGCCGTGACGCTGCCTTTCGTCTGGCAGACGCCGGAATGGTGGGCGCTCGCGGCGATCGCCGCGGCTGGCATCCTGATGGGGATCGCGCACTATCTGATGATCGAGGCGCTCCGCCTCGCGGAGGCGGCGGCGATCGCGCCGCTCCGCTATTCGAGCTTCCTATGGGCGACGCTCTGGGGCTTCCTGATCTGGGGCGCGCTGCCGGTGGAGACCACCTGGATCGGCGTCGCCATCATCGCCGCATCCGGCATATACATCATAAGGCGGGAAGCGCGCCTGCGCGCCCGCACCGCGACGACGGCCGCAAGGGAGACCCGGCATGCTGCGCAATGACCAGCGACAGGCGTTCTACGATGACATCGCCGCCCGCAACCTCGCGCCGCTCTGGGAGACGATGCACAGCCTGATCACGCCGACGCCGAAGAGCCGCTGCGAACCGGCCTGCTGGCGATACGGCGACATTCGCGGCGACGTGCTGAAGTCGGGCGACCTGATCACGGCGAAGGAAGCCGAACGGCGCGTCCTGATCCTGGAGAACCCCGGCATGCCGGGCGAGGCGCGCATCACCACCTCGCTCTACGCCGGCCTGCAGTTGATCCTGCCGGGCGAGGTCGCGCCGGCGCACCGCCACACCCAGTCGGCGCTGCGCTTCGTGGTCGAGGGCGAAGGCGCCTATACCGCCGTCGACGGCGAGCGCACCACCATGCACGAAGGCGACTTCGTCATCACGCCGAGCTGGACCTGGCACGACCACGGCAACGACAGCGACCGGCCGATGATCTGGCTGGACGGCCTCGACATCCCGGTCCTCCAGTTCCTCGACGCCTCCTTCGTCGAACGCTGGCCGGACGACGAGCAGCCGATCACGCGGCCCGAGGGCGACAGTTTCCACCGCTTCGGCCAGGGCCTTCTGCCCGTCGATCACGACCGCAAGGGCCATACCAGCCCAATTTTCAACTATCCCTACGCCCGGACCCGGGAGGCGCTGGAACACCTGGCGCGGACGGAAGCCTGGGACGCCTGCCACGGCCTGAAGCTCCGCTACGTCAACCCGGAAAGCGGCGGCCATGCCATGAACACCATCGCCGCCTTCATGCAGCTTCTGCCGAAGGGCTTCGCGACGTCGGAATACCGGTCGACCGACGCGACGGTCTACTGCGTCGTCGAGGGCGAGGGCCGGAGCACGATCGGCGACCGGAGCTTTGACTGGGGCCCGCGCGACATCTTCGTCGCGCCCTCCTGGGCGCCGCAGACCCACGCGGCCGGCGCCGGCGACTGCGTCGTCTTCAGCTTCTCCGACCGGGCGATGCAGCAGGCGCTCGGCCTCTGGCGCGAGCATCGGCCTGACGCCGCATGACGGCGCCGGGGCCCCGGATCGCGATCGTCTACTACTCCGCGCGCGGCGCGACGGCGCGGTTGGCGGAGGCCGCGCGCGCCGGCGTCGCGGACGTGGCGCTGCCGGAGATGATTCGAATCGCCGACGACGACATCGTGCGCGGCCGCTTCATGGACGAAGCCGCGCTTGCCCGCGTCGACGGCGCCGCGGCCGTGCTGTTCGGCAGCCCGACCTTCATGGGCGGGCCCGCCGCGCAGTTCAAAGCCTTCGCGGACGCGACGAGCGAGCGCTGGGAGCGGCAGGCGTGGGCCGGCAAGGCGGCGGGCGGTTTCACCTGCGGCGCCTGCCCGAACGGCGACCAGAGCCACACGCTCGCCTATTTCAGCATCCTGGCCGCACAGCACGGCATGCTGTGGTGCAATCTCGACCTGCCGGCGGGCTATGGCGCGCATGGCCTGAACGCGATGGGCGCGCAGATGGGCGTCGTGGCGGAGGCGGCGGACGGCGTCATGACGCGCGGCGAAATCGAGACCGCCGCCTATCTCGGCCGGCGGATCGCCGATCTTGCGATCCGCCTCAGCCGGTGATGCAGCGCAGGACGCGGACGTCGTAGACCGGGTGCTGGAAGGGCGAGACGGCGGGGCTGGACGCGAACATCCAACCGCGGAAGAGCAACGTCGCCGGGTTGGTCTTGGCGTCGCCGATCTCGACGAAGGCGGCGGCTTCAGGCGGCTCCTCCGGCGGGCGGCGATAGCAGGCGCTGACCCGGACGATCAGGCCGCCGAAGGTATGGATCTGACCGTTCGGCATGACGAGTTCGGTCACGCGGGCGGTAATCTTGTCCAGCCCCTGCAGGACGGCGCCGGGCATCGCGACATACTCGGCCGCCGCCGGCCCGCCGGCGAGACTGAGCGCCAGGGCCGCGACGCACAAGAGGCGACGGGTCACTTCTTCTCCTCGCCCTCTTGCGCGGAGAAGATGAACTTGCCGATCAACTGTTCCAGGCTGACGGGCGACTGCGTGTAGCGGATCTCGCCGCCGGGCGGCAGCGACTTGTCCGAGCCGCCAGGCGTCAGCGCCATGAAACGGCCGCCGAGCAGGCTCTCGCTCGCGATTTCGGCGGAACTGTCGTCGGGCAGTTTGACCGCGTCGTCGATCTCCATCCGCACCAGCGCGAAATAGCTGTCGGGCTCCAGCGACATGCCGCGGACGCGACCGACGCGGATGCCGCTGATGCGGACGTCGGCGCCTTCCTTCAGACCGTCCGCCCGGTCGAAGCGCGCCACCACCTCGTAGCCGGTGACGCCGCCGACGTCGGCCTTGGTGTAGGAATAAGCGACGAAGCCCGCCGCCGCGACGAGGACGAGGGCGCCGATGACCGTTTCAAGCGCATTGCGACGCATGGGCGCCAGCGTCTCCCTTCGTGTCGGCCGCCCGGCTACTCCGGCCGCCAGGCTTCGTAGTCGCCGGTCGCGGGCGCGCGATGCCCGCCCTTGTAGTCATGGCCGGGCGGGCGATAGGCCTCGGGCCCGCCGGTCGCGTTCGCCTGGTGCGGCTTCAGATATGCCGCGCGCGGATCGGCCTCGCTCGGCGGGTTCTCCGCATAGCGATGCAGCCAGGCGTGCCATTCCGGCGGCAGCGCCGAAGCCTCGACCGCGCCGGCGAAGACGACCCAGCGATTGGTCCGTCCGGACTCCTTATGGCGATAGTAGACGTTGCCGAACTGGTCCTCGCCGACCTTTTCGCCGTAGAGCCACGTGTAAAGA
>DAINCG010000217.1:7749-8085 GCA_036732525.1 Pseudomonadota bacterium
CGATCGATGATGTCATCGCCGCTCCAGATCCGCCCGGGCGACCGTGTCGATCTCGGTCGCGCCGCCAGCGGGTTCGTTGCGCCGGAATATGGCCGAACCCCCTCCCGACTGTCCAGACCGGAGCGCAAAGGCCGCGCCGAAACTTTCCCCGAGAAATTTTCGGGGCCGACGGAGGCCAAAATCAAACCTTTACGCGGGATTAACGCAAACGGTTAACGAAGGGTTAATCCGTCCACAAGATTTTGTCGTTGCGTCGGATTCCGCCCCCGGATTACATACAGGATATAGGGGGTGAATATCGCAGCGCCGCCAGTTCTGGGATGTGCTTGCGCGCTG
>DAINCG010000218.1:0-4097 GCA_036732525.1 Pseudomonadota bacterium
GCGCCGGCCCGGCGCCGGCGAGCGCCTCAAGCTCGAGGCTCGGGCCGGCGCGCCGGTTGCGGCGGACGCTCTGCGCCTTGGCGCCGCCGACGGGCGCGGCCGTCGCCGCCGAGGCTTCCTCGACGATCGAGTTCCAGGCGCCGCAATGGTCGCACTTGCCGACCCAGCGTCCGTGGACGCCGCCGCAGGATTGGCAGACGAAGCGGCTGGCCGCGCGCGCCATCGCCCCTTATCGCCTGACCGTCATCTGGATCGGGCCTTCGGCGCGGCCGTGGACGAACTGGTCGACATAGGGATTTTCGGCTGTATCCATGTCGGCCGTCGGTCCCTGCCAAATGATCTTGCCGTCGTAGAGCATGGCGACCCGGTCCGCGATGGTGCGGGCGCTGCGCATGTCGTGAGTGATCGTGACGGCCGTCGCGCCGAGGTCGCGCACGCATTCGATGATCAGGTGATTGATCACGTCGCTCATGATCGGATCGAGGCCGGTCGTCGGCTCGTCGAAGAAGATGATCTCCGGCTGGTCGGCGATAGCCCTGGCCAGCGCCACGCGCTTCTGCATCCCGCCCGACAGCTCGACCGGCATGAGCGAGGCGACGTTCTCGTCGAGGCCGACCCGCGCCAACGTGGCGACCGCGGCGTCCCGCGCCGCCTTGCCCCTGGCCGCTCCGGTCTGGATCAGGCCGAATGCGACGTTTTCCCAGACCGGCAGGCTGTCGAAGAGGGCGCCGCCCTGAAACAGCATGCCGATTTGCTCGTTGAGCTTCGATCGCTCGCGGCCGCCGATGCCCACGACGTTCTGGCCGTCGACCAAGACTTTGCCGCTGTCGGGCGTCGTGATCCCGAGCACGGTCTTGATCAGCACCGACTTGCCGGACCCGGAGCCGCCGATCACCACGAGGGACTCGCCCTTCTGGATCTCCAGATCGACGCCTTCCAGGACCTGCTTCGAACCGAAGGCCAGATGGACGTCGCGAAAGGCGATTTTAGGGGGGGCGCTCATTTCGAGAAGAAGCTCTCGGTCACGAAGTAGTTGGCGATCAGGATCAGGATCGCCGAGGAGACGACCGCGTTGGTCGTCGCGACGCCCACGCCCTGCGCGCCGCCGCGGCTGTAGTAGCCGTGATAGCAGCCCATCAGCGTCACGATGAATCCGAAGATCGCCGCTTTCACGAGGCCGGAGACGACGTCGATGGTCTCCACGAACGCCCAGGTCTGCTGGATATAGGCGGCCGAATTGAAGCCCAGGCGATAGACGCCGACCAGGTAGCCGCCGAACACGCCGATGATGTCGCCGATGAAGACGAGCACCGGCAGCATTGTGACGCCGGCGAAGATGCGAGGCGCCACGAGGTATTTCATCGGGTGCGTCGCGAGCGTCGCCAGGGCGTCGATCTGCTCGGTGACCCGCATGGTGCCGATCTCGGCCGCCATCGAGGCGCCGATGCGGCCCGCGACCATCAATCCGGCGAGGACCGGCGCCAACTCTCGCGTCATCGACAGCACCACGACGTTGGCGACGGCGTCCTCTGCGGAAAAGCGGGCGAAGCCGGTGTAGCTCTGCAGCGCCAGCACCATGCCGCTGAAGAGGGTCGTCAGCGCCACCACGGGCAAGGAATAGTAGCCGACGTCGATCAGCTGGCGCAGGATCTGGCGCCAGTGGAACGGCGGACGGACGCAATGGCCGAGGCCGGTCGCGGCGAAGACGGCGACGCGGCCGACTATGGCGCATGTGGCGAGAACCGCGGCGCCGATGCGGGCGAGCGGATTCACGGGCCGTCGTCCAGGTATGTGCGCCGATAGCGGCGGCCGAGGCTGGTCAGCACCTCATAGCCGATCGTGCCGGCGGCGTCGGCGAGGTCGTCCGCGCTCTGCCGCGGGCCGATCACCTCGGCCATGCGGTTCGCTTCAAGCGTCTGGTCGGAAAGGGCGCTCACGTCGATTGCGATCAGATCCATGGAGACGCGTCCGACCACCGGCGCCCGCTGGCCGCCGACGAAGACGCTGCCTGAGTTGGTCAGGCTTCGGTGTAGCCCATCCGCGTAGCCGGCGCCAATCGTGGCGAACCGCGCGCCGGCCGGCAGCGTCGCGGTCGCGCCGTAACCGACGGTGGCGGACCGGTCGAGCCGCCGGACCTGCAGGATCCGGACCTCCAGGCCGACGACGGGCCGCATCGGGTTGGCGCGGCCGGGCGTCGGGTTCAGGCCGTAAAGCGCCATTCCGGGCCGCTGACCGCTCTGCAGGTAATCGCTGCCGAGGAACATGCCGCTGGAGTTGGCGAGGCTGCGACGAACCTCCGCCGGCAGTTCCGCCGTCGCTAGGCGGAACCGGCGGAGCTGGTCGCGATTGGCCGGATGTTCCGGGTCATCGGCGCAGGCGAGGTGGCTTGAGACCTCGTCCACCATCCGGCGCTCGCTCTCCGACAGGCCGGCCCAGACCGCCGGCGCCAGCATGTCGTCGAGACCGAGCCGCGTCATGCCGGTGTCGACGTGCAGGTTCGCGGCGACGGCGCCGCCGTCCTGCCGCCAATGGGCGAGCGCCGCGCCGTCGTTGAGCGTCAGGATCAGATTGTGGCTGCGGGCGTACGCGAGGGCGTCGGGCATCGCAGGCGCCAGCACGACGATGTCGGCGTCGGGCAGAATGGATCGAAGCGTCGCGCCTTCCTCGATCTGCGCGACGTAAAAGCGGCGGCATCCCGCCGCCCGGAGGACCGGCGCCACGCGGTCGGCGCCGAGGCCGTAGGCGTCCGCCTTGACGACCGCGCCGGTCTCGCCGGGCTTGGCTCTCGCCGCGAGCAGGCGCCAGTTGGCGCGGATCGCGGCCAGGTCGACGGTCAGGCGGCCCGATGCGAGCCCTTCATCCGTAGTCGGGATAGTCCGCGGCATGGTCTTCGCGGTCGCTGAAGCGGGTGAGCGCGCCGTCGAACGCCAGCTTGATCGTGCCGGTCGGACCGTGGCGCTGCTTGGCGATGATCACTTCCGCCATGCCATGCACGTCGTTCATCGCCGCCTGCCATTGGGCGTGCTCCTCCGTGCCCTCCGGCGGCATCTTGCGGTCGAGGTAGTACTCCTCGCGGTAGACGAACATGACGACGTCCGCGTCCTGTTCGATCGAGCCCGATTCGCGAAGGTCGGCGAGCTGCGGGCGCTTGTCCTCGCGCTGCTCGACCGCGCGGGAGAGCTGGGAGAGCGCCAGGACCGGCACGTTCAGCTCCTTCGCGATCGCCTTCAGACCGCGCGTGATCTCGGAGATCTCCTGTACGCGGTTGTCGGTGCGCGCGGTGCGCGGCGGCTGCATCAGCTGGAGGTAGTCGACGACGATGAGGTCGAGCCGCTTTTCGGTGCGGAGCAGGCGGCGCGCGCGGGTGCGCAGCGCCGAAACGCTGATTGCCGGCGTGTCGTCGAAGAAGAGCTTCAGCCGCGACAGCTCTTCGGACGCCTCGAACACCTTGTCGAAATCGCGCTGGTCGATCTGACCGCGCCGCACCTTGTCGGACGGGACGCCGGAGGCTTCGGCGAGGATGCGCAGCGCCAGCTGCTCCGCCGACATTTCGAGCGAGAAGAAGGCGATCGCGTGGCCGCGCTCGACCTCCTCGTCCATGACCTTGGTCTTGGCCGCGTTGAAGGCGATGTTGGCGGCGAGCGACGACTTCCCCATGCCGGGCCGGCCGGCCAGGATGAGCAGGTCGGACTTCTGCAGCCCGCCCAGCCGGTCGTTCAATTCCCGGAATCCGGTCGGCGTGCCGGTCAGCTGGCCGTCCCGGTTGAAGGCGCTTTCGGCGAGCTCGATCGCCTTCGCCAGCGTGTCGCCGAAGTGCTGGAAGCCCGACTCGACCCGACCGGTGGTGGCGAGGTCGAAGAGCTTCTGCTCGGCTTCCTCGATGAGACCCTCGGCGTCAGTCTCCGGGTCCGCCCCGAAGGCCCCGTTCACCGTGTCGGTCCCGATTTCGATCAGTTGCCGGCGGAGGTGCAGGTCGTGGACGAGGCGCGCATAGTCCGCCGCGTCGATGATGTTGGCGGCGCCGGCGGCGAGTTCCGCAAGATAGCGGGCGCCGCCCAGGTCCTTCAGCGTCTCTTCCTGCTCGAACTGCCGGCGGA
>DAINCG010000218.1:4176-8080 GCA_036732525.1 Pseudomonadota bacterium
GCTGGTGCGCGGCGTCGGCGAATCTTTCCGGGCCGACGATGTCCGCCACCCGGTCGAACGCGCTGTTGTTGACCAGCAGCGCGCCGAGCAGCGCCATCTCGACCTCGACGTCGGCGGGCGGCTCGCGATGCGGCGGCTCGCCGGAGGCGGCGGCGGGATCGACGATCTGTGTGATGGATGCGGGTTCAGCCATGGCGGCAATCTACCCCCTCGGCCCCCGACCGCAATGCGGCGGCCCCCGAATTATTTTCGTGAATTGCGGGGATGAAACGCGCTGACCCCTCGGAAAGGCTTTCCTTTTGCCGCGGGCGTCGCCATAAATACTTCATCCCCACATCGTCCGGTCGAAGATGTGCGGCGGCCGGCCCCGAAAAGCCGGCCACGGCCGCGGACGCTCGACCCGGAACACGCGAACGAGGAGCGCCAAGAGATGTCCGGACCGCTGATGCCCCAGGCGACTGCCGTTTGGCTGATCGACAACACCACGCTCACCTTCGAGCAGGTGGGCGAGTTCTGCAATTTGCACCCGCTCGAAGTGCAGGCGCTGGCCGATGGCGACATCGGGCAGGGCATCAAGGGCCGCGACCCGATCGCCGTGGGCGAACTCAGCCGCGACGTCATCAAGCAGTGCGAGGCCGATCCGGCGAAGCGCCTGAAACTCTCCAAGCTGTCCGTGCCGCGCGCGGCGGAGCGCACCAAGGGTCCGCGCTACACGCCCGTGGCGAAGCGCCAGGACAAGCCCGATGGCATCGCCTGGCTGGTGCGCAACCATCCGGAGCTTGCCGATTCACAGATCGTGAAATTGATCGGCACGACGAAGACGACGATCGCCGCGGTGCGCGACCGGACCCACTGGAACAGCGCGAACATCCACGCCCGCCACCCGGTGGACCTCGGCCTCTGCACCTACATGGAGCTGTCGGGCGCGGTCGAGAAGGCGCGCGGCAAGCTCTCCTCCGAAGAGCGCGCGGCGCTCGAGGCGAAGGATCGCGCGCGGCTCGAAGTCGACGTGGCGCCCGCGGAAGAGAGCAAGAAAGCGCCCTCGATCGAGGATCTCTTTCGGCACTAGGGCGTTGCATTCTCCGGCCTGGAGGGATATCGGCGAAGGGCCGCGACTTTAGGGGAGGCGTATCGCCATGGGTTGGCTGAGCTGGATCATCGTCGGGCTTATCGCCGGGGCATTGGCGAAACTGATCATGCCGGGCCGCGATCCGGGCGGCTTTATCATCACCATCGTGATCGGCGTCGTCGGCGGCCTGATCGGCGGCTTCATCGGCCGCGAACTGGGCATCGGGTCGGTCACCGGGATCAATATTGGCACGATCATCACGGCGACCGTCGGCGCGATCATCCTCCTCGCCATTATCCGCATGGTCCGCAAGTAGCGCCGCCCCGGCGGCCAATACGCCCGGACGTGGCGGCGCTCAGAACCGGATGGTGACATCGACGCCGCCCTGGGCGTGCGTTCCAAGCCGCTCGGCGCTGGTCAGCCGCGCCGACGCGCCGAGTTCGAGGGCGTCGTTCGGTCGCCATGCGAGGCGCAGGCTCGCTTCGCAGAAGAGGTAGTCGTCGGGCTCCGCTGCGAAGGGGCCGACGACCGCGTTGGCGTCGCCGGAGACGTCGATCGTGTGCCCGATCGCGCTTGCCAGGGTCAGCGCCGTGTCGAACGCCATGTAGGTCGTCATCGCCGCCGAGCCTGAGACAGCGACGGTGCTGGACGACGCATCGCCGAAGATGGCCGGGAAGGGATTGGCGGCGCCCGTGCTTTCCGCGTAGCCGTCGAGTTCCAGCCAACTGCCGGAGAGCGTGCCCGCGAAAACGAGTTCGATGTCACGCGAGGGACGGCCGACGACGCCGGTCCGTCCGTATGCGCCGAGCGCATAGCCGTCGGTTCGGCCACGGCCGACGCCCGTCCCGGCGCCGTTCGCGTAGGTTCGTTCGATCCTCAGGTCAAGTTCCGGCGCGGCCCAGCCGCCCGCCTCGACGAAGGGGCTGAGATCGGCCGCGGCGTCGAACATGTAGCGGAGGCCGCCCGCGGCGAGGAACGCGTGGTCCACGTCGGTCGCGCCGTAGTCCTGTTCCGTGTAGGCCAACCCGCCGAACAAGGTGAAGCCGTCGCCGAAGCTGTAGCGGCCGTAGCCGCCGGCCGTGAAGGAGCCGACGGCGCCGAAGCCCGCGACGAAGTCGCCGGCGTCCGTCGGCCGGCCGGAGCCGAGCAGTTCGCCGGCGGAGCCGGAGAGGTGGAACAGCGGCGCGATCTGGGCGTCGGCAGCGTCGTCGACGGAACCTTGCTGGCTGGCCGCCGTGGTGACGCCGCCAGTGCCGCCGCCGCCGCCGCCACCTCCGCCGACTGGCTCCTCGCCGCCTGTATCGGTTGTGGTGCAACTGCCGCCCGGCACCGCGGCGTCGACGTAGCAGACGACGAGGGCGTCCGAGGCGCCTGCTTCGGTGGTCGGCGTCGTCGCGAGCGTCGCGATCAGCGAACCGTCGGGCGAGATCGCTGTGGCGGACTGCAACGTGATGCCGGTCAGGTCCACGCCGGCGTCGATCAGCAACTGATTGAGGTCGGCCATGCCGGTCGCCTCAGTCCAGCGGAAGGCGCGGGAGAAGTCCGTCGCGACGTCCGCTCGGGCGCCGAGCGTGTTGCGCGAGATGATGAAGGTGGTGGACGCGCCGACGATGACCGCGCCGGAATCGCTGAGGCCCGTCGCCGCCGAGACCGTGTGGCCGTCGAGCACGCCAAGGTCCTGCACGTCGAAGCCGCCGGCGCCGTTCGGCGTCCAGCGAACGGCATGACCGACTTCCTGGGACTCGCCGATGATCACGCCGCCGCCCGAGGAGACGGCGCGGGCGAAGGTCTGGGCGAACGGCTGCAGGCCGGGAAGGGCGCGGAAGCCGTCCGCCTCGGTCCAGACGAAGCCGCGCTCGCCTTCGTCGAACTGGCGCTGGCCGACGATGATCGTTCCGTCGCCGGACACGCCGATCGCCTGGGAGAAATCGGCGCCGCCGGGACCTTCCAGATCGACCATGCCCGTCGCGGCCGTCCAGCGGAATGCGTGCGTGATCGTTCCGTCGTTCAGGCTGGCGAGGCCGACGACGACGCTGCCGTCGTCGCTGACCTCGGACGCGACGGAGATGTCGTTTGGCCCATCACCGAGTCGGCCGAGGTCGAGATACTGGTCGTCCGGCGAAAGGCGGAACGCCCGGAACGGAGAATCGCCGCCGGAATCGCTTGTGCCGACGACCCAGAAGTCGTCAGGATCAGGACTGCCGCCGAGCGCCGTGCCGCCGAAGCCTTCGGCGCCGGGCGGTCCGATGGCCTGGAAATCGCCTTGATCGGTCGGGAAGAGCAGGCCCTTGAACGCCTGCCGCAAGACCGTCACGTCCTGTGGCGACAACTGATTGCCGAGGAGGCCCTGGAGAAGGCGCGGCACCGAGAGGCCCGTGATCAGACCGTCCGACAGGGGCGTGCCGGGAATATCCGAAACATTGCCCTGGATCTGCGCCCTGGCGGCGCCGGGCGCCAGCAATGGGGCGACAAACACCAGCAGAATGCACGCGCGACGAAACGACAATGCGCCAAGCAGCATACCCCGGGTCCTCCAGAGAACTGCGGGTGTTACGGTTGCAAGATGACGGATCCTCGGCGGCGAACGGCCACGTTAACAATCTTGCCGCAGCCGACTCGGACCGGCAAGGCGAAAAGGCGCTATCCGGCGCCGGTCAGCGCCCTTACGGCGCGGACGATCATGGCCGGCCCAACCCGAACTTCGTCCTCGAGGCCGGGCGCGTAGGAAATCGGGATGCGCGGCGCCGCGAGCCGGACAGGCGCGCGCTTGAGGCTGGCGAAATGCTTTTCCGCGATGGTCGCGACGATTTCGCCGCCGAAGCCGCCGACTCCGAC
>DAINCG010000219.1:0-2514 GCA_036732525.1 Pseudomonadota bacterium
CCGGGCGGCGAAGATTTTCTGCAAAGTTAGGGCCTTCGCGTCGACAAATTGAAGCGCGGCGCCATTTGTGCACAGCGTCAGAAACCGGCGTCCCGACATCGACGACTGCGCCGGAATCGGGACTCTAACAAGTTGTTAACTTAAAAATTCTGCCTTATCAGCATGTTATGGATCGGCTTGGTCGACGACAAAAAAGTGTAATCGTTTCGAAATCAGGGACTTCGGCGGCGAGGCCCCAATTTATCCAATGATTTATCCACAAGCCGTATTGACGCCGATTCCCCTGACCGACCTTGCGGAACCGCTTGCAAATCGGGCGGCGGGGCAGTAAGACCGCGCCATCACGCACGTGGGCCAAAACCCGCGACGGTTACTTGCGACCGTCGTCATCCGGTGTTTCGGCAGTTCTTCGGAACGACGAAGCTCCGGCCCACGGAGGCACAACCGGACTCGGGAGAGAATGAGACCATGATGCCGACCTTTACCATGCGCCAGCTGCTCGAGTCTGGCGTGCACTTCGGGCACCACACCCGCCGCTGGAACCCGAAGATGAAGCCGTACCTCTTCGGGGTGCGGAACAACACCCACATCGTCGATCTGCAGCAGACCGTGCCGATGTTGCACCGCGCGCTGCAGGCGCTCCGCGATGTCGCGGCCGGCGGCGGCCGCATCCTGTTCGTCGGCACGAAGCGCCAGGGCCGCGAACTCGTCAGCCAGCACGCCGAGCGCTGCGGCCAGTATTACGTCAATGACCGCTGGCTCGGCGGCATGCTGACCAATTGGACGACGATCAGCCAGTCGATCCGGCGCCTGAAGGAGCTGACGGCGGAGCTGGAGCAGGACACGAGCAGCCGCACCAAGCGCGAACTGCTCGAACTGACGCGGAGCCGCGACAAGCTTGAGCGCACGCTCGGCGGCATCAAGGACATGGCTGGTCTGCCGGACATCCTGTTCGTCATCGACACCGTGAAGGAGCATCTGGCGATCGCCGAGGCGAAGACGCTGGGCATTCCGGTGGTCGCGATCGTCGACAGCAATTCCGATCCGTCCGATGTCGCCTACCCGATTCCGGGCAACGACGACGCGATCCGCGCCGTGAACCTCTACTGCCAGCTGGCCGGCGACGCGATTCTGGACGGTCTGCAGCAGGGCCTCGTCGAAGCCGGCGTCGATATCGGCGCCTCGTCCGACGCGCCGCTGGACGACGTCCCGGCGGATGACGCCCCGGAGGGCGCCGCGCTTGAGGACGCGCCGGAGGCCGACGAAGCGGCCCCGAAGACGGAAGAAGCTCCGTCGGCCTGAACGGGCCGACGCACTCACCCGAAAACCTCGAACCAGAGAGGGTTAGAACGATGGCGGCGATTACGGCAAGCCTCGTGAAGGACCTGCGCGAGAAAACCGGCGCGGGCATGATGGACTGCAAGAAGGCCCTGACCGAGACCGACGGCGATCTGGAGGCTGCGGTCGATTGGCTGCGCGCCAAGGGCCTGGCGGCGGCGCAGAAGAAGGCCGGCCGCGTCGCGGCCGAAGGCCTGGTCGCCGTCGCCGTCGCAGGCGGCAAGGGTGCGGTGGTCGAACTGAATTCCGAAACCGACTTCGTCGCGCGGAACGACGACTTCCAGGCGCTCGTCGGCGAAGTCGCCGAACTTGGCCTTGCCGCCGACGGCGACATGGACAAGCTGCGCGCCACCAAGACCGGCTCCGGCAAGACCGTCGACGAGGCGCTGCAGGAAGCGATCGCGACCATCGGCGAGAACATGAACCTGCGCCGCTATGAGCAGGTCAGCGTCGATCAGGGCGCGGTGGTCAGCTATGTCCACAGCGCGACTAAGCCCGGCATGGGCCGCATCGGCGTCCTCGTGGCGCTCGAGTCGACCGCGTCGCCCGACTTGCTCGCCGACATCGGCAAGCAGGTCGCGATGCATGTCGCCGCGGCGGCCCCGAAGGCCGCAAGCCGCGATTCGATCGACCCGGCCGACGTCGCCCGCGAGCGCGAGGTGCTCATCGCCCAGGCGAAGGAATCCGGACGCCCCGACAACATCATCGAGAAGATGGTCGAGGGCCGGATGCGGAAGTTCTACGAGGAGTCGGTACTCGTCGAGCAGGCTTTCGTGATCGACCCCGACAAGACTGTCGGCAAGGCGGTCGAAGAGGCCGGCAAGGCCGCCGGCGCGCCGATCGCGGTCAAGGGTTTTGTTCGTCTGGCGCTCGGCGAGGGCGTTGAGAAGGAAGAAAGCGACTTCGCCGCCGAGGTCGCCGCCGCCGCGCGCGGTTGATCGCGGGGACCAAGGCGGATATTTCCCGAGGCGGATTTTCCCAAGCCGGGTTTTCCAGGTCGCGGGCGCCTCAGCCCGTCAGGGGACAACGTCATCATGGCCGGTAAGCCGCTCTATCGCCGGGTGCTTCTCAAAGTGTCCGGCGAGGCGTTGATGGGCGACCGGCCATATGGCATCGACCCGGCGGTCATCGACCGTATCGCGCGGGACGTGGCCGACGTTCGCAAAGCCGGCGTCG
>DAINCG010000219.1:2552-5785 GCA_036732525.1 Pseudomonadota bacterium
CGTCGAGGTCGCGCTCGTGGTCGGCGGCGGCAACATCTTCCGCGGCGTGTCCGCCGCCAGCGCGGGCATCGAGCGCTCGACCGCCGACTACATGGGCATGCTGGCGACGGTGATGAACGCCTTGGCGCTGCAGGCGGCGCTGGAGCGGCAGGGCGCGCCGACGCGCGTCCTCTCCGCCATTCCGATGTCCGCGGTCTGCGAGCCCTATATCCGCCGGCGGGCGGAACGGCACCTGGAGAAGGGCCGGATCGTCATCTTTGCGGCGGGCAGCGGCAATCCCTATTTCACCACGGACACGGCGGCCGCGCTCCGGGCGTCCGAAATGAAGTGCGACGCCCTCTTGAAAGGCACGCAGGTCGACGGCGTCTATTCCGCCGACCCGAAGCTCGATCCGAATGCGGTGCGTTTCGGCCGCCTATCCTATCTGGACGTTCTGGCTCAGGACCTGAATGTCATGGATGCGGCGGCCGTGACCCTGGCGCGCGAGAACCGTATCCCGATTCTGGTGTTCTCGATCCACGAGCCGGGCGGTTTCGCCGATGTGGTCGCGGGCGAAGGCGCCTATACTATTGTGACGGACGCCGCCGAATGAGCGGCCCGCCGGCGACGCGCCGGCAAGGTTTGGGAGTAACGCCATGGCAGAACCGGATCTCGACGACATAGAACGCCGCATGCAGGGCGCTGTCGAAGCGCTGAAGCGGGAATTTCAGGGCCTGCGCACCGGCCGCGCCTCGACGGGCCTGCTGGAGCCGATCGTGGTCGACGCGTACGGGGCGATGACGCCGCTGAACCAGGTCGGCACCATCGGCGTGCCGGAGCCGCGGCTGCTGACCGTCCAGGTATGGGACCGCGGCCTCGCGTCCAAGGTGGAGAAGGCGATCCGCGAGTCGGGCCTCGGCCTCAACCCGATGGCCGACGGCCAGTTGATCCGCATCCCGATTCCGGAGCTTTCGGGCGAGCGGCGCCAGGAGTTGACCAAGATCGCGGGCCGCTATGCCGAACAGGCCAGAGTGGCCGTGCGCAATCTGCGCCGGGAAGGCATGGACAGCCTCAAAAAAGCCGAAAAGGACGGGGATATCTCCCAGGACGACCACAAGCTGTACGCCGACGAAGTGCAGTCCCTGACCGACAAATATGTCGGCGAGATCGACGAGACGGCGAAGCAGAAGGAAGCGGAGATCCTGCAGGTTTGACCGACGCCCTCGCCGACGCGCCAGCGCCGCCGCGCCATGTCGCCATCATCATGGACGGCAACGGCCGATGGGCCGCAGCCCGCGGCCTGCCGCGCGGCGAAGGACACCGCCGCGGGGCCGACGCGGCCCGCCGCGCGGTCGAGGCCGCGACGAAATTCGGCGTCGAGCACCTGACGCTCTACAGCTTTTCTTCGGAGAACTGGTCGCGCCCGGCCGAGGAGGTCAGCGACCTGATGGGCCTGTTGCGCTGGCGCCTCCGGTCCGAGGTCGCGGAGATGCACAAGCAGGGCGTGCGCCTGCGGGTCATCGGCGACCGCGACCGACTGCCCCGCGACATCGCAGAGCTGATCGAGCAGGCCGAAGCGCTGACCGACGCCAACCGCAGTATCACCGTCACCATGGCGCTGAGCTATGGCGGACGGGCCGACATCGTGGCCGCGGCGCGACGGCTGGTCGCCGAGGGCGTCGCCGCCGACGACGTCGACGAGGCCGCCCTCCGGGCGCGCCTCTCGACCGCCGGCGCGCCCGACCCGGACCTCTTGATCCGCACCGGCGGCGAGCAGCGCATTTCCAACTTCCTTCTCTGGGAATGCGCCTACGCCGAGTTCCTGTTCACCGACGTCATGTGGCCCGACTTCGGCGAGCGGCATCTCGCCGAAGCCATCCAGGCCTATCATGGCCGCGAGCGGCGCTATGGCGGCCTTCGCGCAGGCTAGCGCACGCATGCCGGCCGACCTGTGGCGGCGCACGGCGACGGCGCTCGTCCTCGGCGTCGTCGCCGCGGCGGCGCTCTGGGCCGGCGGCGTCGCCTATTATCTCGTCGTGATGGCGTTGTTCTTCGGCCTTCTGTGGGAATGGGACGGCCTGACGCTGCACGGCGCCCGGCGCCGCGTCGAGCGGGTTCTGCTGAACGGCGCGCTCTGGCTCGCCATTGCGACGCTGACGTTTCAGTTCGACATCGCCGGCATCGACGACCCGTTCCAGGCGGCGTCCCCGGTTCGCGAGCTTCTGTTCGGCCTCGACGCCGTTCTGCTCGGCGTCGGACTGTTCGTCTGGCTCCGCGCGCTTCGCGTCGGCGTTGCGCGCGGCCCGCTCTGGAAGGGCGCGCCGAATCCATTGCTGCCGAACATTCTCTGGCCGCTCTGGCTGGCCCCGGCGGCTTTTGCCGCCCTTTGGCTCCGGCAGGACTACGGCATCGGCGCCCTCCTCCTGCCCTGCCTCGCGGTCATCGCCAACGATGTCGGCGGCTATGCGTTCGGCCGGGCGATCGGCGGGCCGAAGCTGGCCCCCCGAATCAGCCCCGCAAAGACCTGGAGCGGTTTCGCGGGCGGCCTCCTCGCCGCGTTGGCGGCCGGGCTTGGCGTCGCCGCGGCGCTCGGCTGGTCGATCACGCCGGCGCTCGCGCTCGCCACGCTGCTGACCGCCGTCGCCGGCGCCGGCGGCGATCTCGCGGAATCCGCCCTGAAGCGCGGCGCCGGGGTCAAAGACAGCGGGCGCCTGCTGCCTGGTCACGGCGGCCTCTTCGACCGGCTGGACGGTCACGTGCTCGCCCTGCCGACATTCGCGCTATACCTCTTGCTGCAAGGGGGACCGGCATGAACGTCAAGCGGGTGACGATTCTGGGCGCAACGGGGTCTGTCGGCCTCGCCGCGGTCGACCTGATCGAGCGGACGCCGGAGCGATTTCAAACGGAGGCGGTGGCCTCCGGCCGTGATGTGGCGGGCCTCGCCGATGTCGCACGGCGGCTTGGCGCACGCTTCGCCGCGATCGCGGATCCCGCCGCCTACCGGGACCTGAAAGCCGCCCTCGCCGGACTGGACATCGAAGTCGCCGCCGGCCCCGACGCGGTCGTCGAAGCCGCGAGCCGCCCGGTCGACGTATCCGTCGCCGCGATCGTCGGCGTCGCCGGCCTCGGGCCCGCGCTCGCCGCCTGCGCCGCCGCGAAGACCGTGGCGCTGGCGAACAAGGAGGCGCTCGTCTCCGCCGGCCCGCTGGTGATGGCCGCCGCCAAGGCGGGCGGCGCCGTCGGCCTGCCGGTCG
>DAINCG010000219.1:5834-8069 GCA_036732525.1 Pseudomonadota bacterium
GATGCGGGCCGACGCCGTCGAACGCCTCACGCTCACCGCGTCCGGCGGGCCCTTCCGCGAATGGACCATGGCGGCCATGGCGAAGGCGCGGGTTGAAGATGCGCTCCGCCATCCCAATTGGGATATGGGCGCCAAGATCACCATCGATTCCGCGACGATGATGAACAAAGGCCTCGAGCTGATCGAAGCCGCCCGGCTGTTTCCGATACCCGAAGACCGGATCGATATTCTGGTGCACCCGCAGTCGGTCATCCACGGCATGGCGAGCTACCGGGACGGCTCTGTCTTGGCGCAACTCGGCGCGCCCGACATGCGCACGCCCGTGGCGGTCGCGCTGGCGTGGCCGGACCGGATGGAGACGCCGGTCGAACGCCTCGACCTCGTCGGGATCGCCTCGCTCACCTTCGAGCCGCCGGACCCCGTCCGATTCCCCGCGCTGCGCCTCGCCCGCGACGCCGTGCGCGCGGGCGGCGACCGGACGGCGGTGTTGAACGCGGCGAACGAAGCCGCCGTCGCCGCGTTCCTCGCCCGGCGTATCGGCTACCTGGACATCGCCGCCGTCGTCGAAGAAACGCTGGGCGCCCTGCCCCAGGGACCCGACGCCACGCTCGACGACGTCATGGCGGCCGACGCCGCCGCCCGCGGCTTTGCCGAAACGACCATACGCGGCCGCCCGGCCGCCTGACGACACACGCCCCGGAGGACACGACAGGCCATGTCCCTGATCGTCGACTACCTGCCCTGGTTCCTGGGCCTGCTGACCGTTCTGGTCTTCGTCCACGAGCTTGGCCACTACCTCGCCGCCCGCGCGGTCGGCGTCCATGCGGACGCCTTCTCAATCGGCTTCGGGCCCGAACTCTTCGGCTGGACCGATAAACGCGGCTGCCGCTGGCGCTTCGCGCTGATCCCGCTCGGCGGCTATGTGAAAATGCAGGGCGACACCGACGTCTCCAGCCTGGGGCACGACGACGCCGCGGAACGGCCGGGCGGCCTCTTGTCCGCGTCCGTCGGCGCGCGCGCCCTGATCTTCGCCGCGGGACCGTTCGCGAACTTCCTGCTCGCGGGCGTCGTGGCGGCCGTCCTCTACGCGACCGTCGGCCAGCCCGTGACGCCCCCGGTGATCGGGGCCGTGACGCCGGGCAGCGCAGCCGAAGCCGCCGGTCTCCGCCCCGGCGACCGTGTCGTCGCGATCAATGGCGAGTCCGTCGCCCGCTTCGAGGACATCCGCGACGTCGAGCTGATGGCGGCCGGCCGCGACGTCCGGCTGGAGATCGAGCGCGACGGCGCCCGGACCGCTCTGACGGCGACTCCAGACGGCCTGGCGCTGGAGGACCGGTTCGGCAACCGGTACGAACGGGGCGACCTCGGCGTCCGCCCGGAAGTGCCGC
The DNA here is from genome assembly GCA_036732525.1 of Pseudomonadota bacterium. Taxonomy (GTDB): domain Bacteria; phylum Pseudomonadota; class Alphaproteobacteria; order Bin95; family Bin95; genus VMCJ01. The sequence goes on from DAINCG010000219.1 coordinate 7,223, forward strand.
CGCGGATGGGCAGCATCGAGGGCGGCGCGGCGGCCGACGCCGCCGGCCTGAAGCCCGGCGACCTTATCGTGTCCATGGACGGCGTCGCCGTCCGCGACTTCGGCGATTTCGCCGACTACGTGCGCGCCCGGCCGAATCGGCCGATCACCTTGGGCGTCGAGTCGGCCGAGGGACGGCGCGAGGTCGTGGTGACGCCGGACGTCCGGCAGGAAGGCGAGCGGGAGGTCGGCCGCATCGGCGTGACCGCCGCCCGGCACGATCCGGTCCGCCTGGCGCCGCCGGCTGCGGTCTGGGCCGGCGCCGTCTTCGTCTGGGAGAAGTCCGGCCTGATCCTCGACTATCTCTGGCAGGTCGTCGCGGGCGTCCGTCCGGTCGAGGAAATCGGCGGAATCCTGAGGATCGCACAGATCGCCGGCGATACGGCCGCGGTCAGCTTCCTGGCGCTGGTCAGCTTCGGGATGATGCTTTCCCTCAATCTCGGCCTGATCAACCTCTTCCCGGTGCCGATGCTGGACGGCGGCCACTTGGTCTTCCTGGCGATCGAATGGGCCCGGGGCCGGCGCTTGAGCGAGCGCGCCGAGGAGTTCGGCTACCGCGTCGGGTTTGCCATGGTGATCGGCGTAATGCTATTTGCCACGTGGAACGATCTGGCGCATTTCCAGGTCTTCGAGCGACTGAAAACCTGGATCGGTTAACCGGTGATGACAGCGAAGCAGGCGGGCGTATTCATCGCGGCGACGGCCGTGGCCTTCGTCCTCCTGGGGCGTGCGGCGCCGGCGGACGCGGCCGACGCCCGGACTGGCGGCGCGGCGCTATTGGCGGCCGCCACGAAGTCGGCGGAGCCAAC
>DAINCG010000220.1:0-3141 GCA_036732525.1 Pseudomonadota bacterium
CGAGCCCGTAACCCCGGCGGGCGAACTCGACCAGGGCCCGGCGACGCACGAAGACGTCTTCGCGCCGGCCTGAACCACAGCTTGAGGACACGTACATGGGCATTCAGATCCGCGAACTGACGCCGGGTTTCGCCGGCGAAGTCTCCGGCGTCGATCTCACCCGGCCGCTCGACGCGGCGGAGGTCGCCGCCATCGACGACGGCATGGACAGGCTGGCCGTCCTGGTCTTCCGGGGCCAGGACATCACCGACGAGCAGCAGCTCGCCTTCAGCCAGAACTTCGGCCAGCTCGAGATGCCGGACAAGAAGTCCAACATCACCAAGGACAACGAGCGCCGGCTGCGCGCCGACATGGCGGACGTCTCCAATCTCGATCGGGACCACAAGCCGCACGCCCGGTCGGACCGGCAGCGCCTCTTTAACCTCGGCAACCGGCTCTGGCATTCGGACAGCTCCTTCCGGGCGGTGCCGGCGAAATACTCGCTGCTGTCCGGCCGTATTTGCCCGGCGGAGGGCGGCGACACCGAGTTCGCCGACATGCGGCAGGCCTATGACGCGCTCGACGCCAAGACCAAGGCGCTTGTGGAGGACATCGTCTGCGAACACTCGCTGCTCTATTCCCGGGGCGCGCTCGGCTTCGACGACGACCTGACGCCGGAGGAGCGGGAAGCCTTCCGGCCGGTCCGGCAGAGCCTCGTGCGGGTGCATCCCGTCAGCGGGCGGAAGTCGCTCTACCTTTCGGCCCATGCCGGCAAGATCGTCGGCTGGCCGACGCCGGAGGCGCGCATCTTCCTGCGCGAACTGAACGAGCACGCGACGCAGCGCCAGTTCGTCTACGCGCACAAATGGAAGTCGGGCGATCTCGTCATGTGGGACAACCGGCAGACCATGCATCGCGCGCGGCCGTTCGACGACGTCAACGAGCGGCGGGACATGCGCCGCACCACCATCGCCGGCGAGGCGATGACGGCGGAACAGGAACAGGTCGCGGCCTAGGACGGCCGCACGGTTTGCATCTCAATTCGATCGATTGACCCGCCGGCCGGCACGGCGCCGCCCGGCGGGTCGTTCCAGGGGGACTGTCCAATGAAGGTCGTCGAAGCGATCTCCAAGATTCTGAAGCTCGAAGGCATCGAGGCGATCATCGGCTATCCGGTGAACCACATTCTGGAATACGCCGCGCACTTCGACATCCGGCCGATCATCGTCCGCCAGGAGCGCATCGGCCTGCATATGGCGGACGCCATGTCGCGCCTGTCGTCCGGCGAGAAGATTGGCGTGTTCGCCATGCAGCACGGGCCGGGCGCGGAGAACGCCTTCGGCGGCGTCGCCCAGGCCTATGGCGAGTCCGTGCCGATCCTGGTCATGCCGATGGGCTATGCGCGGCGGATTGCGCATATCGACCCGAACTTCAACTCGACCATCTCCATGCGCTCGATCACCAAGTCGGCGGAGCCGATCACCTCGGCCGGCGAAGTGGTGAACGTGATGCGCCGCGCCTTCTCGCGTCTGAAGAACGGCCGCGGCGGCCCGTGTCTGGTCGAGGTGCCGACCGACCTGATGATGGAGGACCTGCCGGGCGAGTTCGACTACAAGCCCGTCCTCGCGACCCGCTACGGTCCCGACCCGGCGGACGTCGCGGCAGCGGTCAAACTGCTGGCGGGCGCAAAGAAGCCGGTGCTCTATGCCGGGCAGGGCGTCCACTACGCCAAGGCCTGGGATCAGCTGAAGGAACTGGCCGAACTGCTCGCCGCGCCGGTCTGCACCAGCCTCGAGGGCAAGAGCGCCTTTCCGGAGACGCATCCCTTGAGCCTCGGCTCCGGCGGCCTTGCGATGCCGCGGCCCGTGCGCACGTTCCTCGATGGCGCGGACGTCATCTTCGGCATCGGCTGCAGCTTCACCGAAAGCAACTTCTGCGTGAAGATGCCGAAAGGCAAGCGGATCATCCAGGCGACGCTCGATCCGATGCACCTCAACAAGGACATCGAGATCGAGGTCGGCCTCGTCGGCGACGCCGCGCTGACGCTCGACGCCATGCTGGCGGCCCTCAAGCAGGAGATCAAAAGCCCGCGCGATTCGAAGGCCGTCGCTGCGGAGATCAAGAGCGGCCACGAAGCCTGGGAAGCGGAGTGGGAGGCGAAGCGGTCGTCGAACGACGCGCCGCTCAACCCCTACCGGGTGCTGCGCGACCTCTACAACACGGTCGACGTGCCGAACACGATCATCACCCACGACGCCGGCAGCCCGCGCGACCAGCTGACGCCGTTCTGGAAGTCGATCACGCCGCTCTCCTATATCGGCTGGGGCAAGACCACGCAGTTGGGCTACGGCCTTGGGCTCGCGATGGGCGCCAAGCTCGCCTGCCCGGACAAGCTCTGCATCAACGTCTGGGGCGACGCGGCGATCGGCTTCACCGGCATGGACTTCGAGACGGCGGTGCGCGAACGCATCCCGATCCTGTCGATCCTGCTGAACAACTTCTCCATGGCGATCGAACTCAAGGTCATGCCCGTCTCGACGGACAAGTACCGCTCGACCGACATTTCCGGCGACTATGCCGCGATGGCGCGGGCCTTCGGCGGATATGGCGAGCGGGTGACCGACCCCGGCGAGATCGTCGCCGCGATCAAGCGGGGCATCGCCGCAACGGAAGCCGGCCAGCCGGCGCTCCTGGAGTTCATCACCTCGAAAGAGGTTGAGGTCTCACGGCAGTAGGAGCAGGGCAGGTGGCCGACCTCGAATACTTCTATTCCGCCCACTCCGCCTTCGCCTATCTGGGCTCCGCCCGGTTCCTGGAGATCGCGAAGGCGGCGGGGCGCCGCGTCGTCCACAAACCCTACGACCTGACGCGCGGCATCGCCGGCGCCGGATCGACGCCCACGCGGCAACGTACGCCGGCCTTCCGCGCCTATTTCTTCGGGCGGGAGATCCAGCGCTGGGCCGAATATCGCTCGGCGCCGGTCGTGGCGGGCATGCCGACCCATCACTGGAACGACACGGCGCTCTCCAACTGCATGCTTATCGCCGCGGCGGAGACATCGGCCGGCGCGGATGCGCTGTCGCATGCCTTCCTGGAAGCCCATTGGCGTGACGACGCCGATCTCGCCGACGCGGCGACATTGGCGCGTCTGGCCACGGCCGT
>DAINCG010000220.1:3151-6316 GCA_036732525.1 Pseudomonadota bacterium
GCTGATCGCCGCCGCGGGGACGGACGCCGTCCGCGCCCTCTACGACCGGAACACGGAGGAGGCGATCGCGCGCTCCGTCTTCGGCTCGCCGACCTATTTCGTCGACGGCGACATGTTCTACGGCCAGGACCGTCTCGAACTGGTGGAGCGTGCGCTGCGGCAGCCTTTCGCGGGGACGTGGCCGCCGCCGGCCGGATAGCGCGTCAATTTGCGGGCGCGGCGCGGCCATCCGCGGCGGATCGAATGACTTCCGCGATTTCGACGACGTCGAACGGCTTCGTGATGAACCGATCGACGCCGGCGCCGATGGCGCGGCCGCGCGTCGCCAGCGTCGCGTCCGCCGTCACGGCGACGACGCGCGGCGTCTCGGCGCCAAGCTCGTTTTGCAGCTTGCGCAGCACCCCCAGGCCGTCCATGTCCGGGAGCCCGAGATCGAGCAGGATGAGGTTCGGACGATCGGCGATGGCGCGCTCAATCCCCTCCGCGCCCGTGGTCGCCACCGTCATCCGCGGCGGCGGCTGGACCAGGTCGACGACGTCGCGCATCAGCTCGATATTGGACGGATTGTCCTCGATATACAGGATGTGAATCGCGCCGGCGCCTGTGCCGTCGAACGCTTGATTGTCCTGCGTCAAGGGCGCGGGCGCCCCCTCCGCGGCGACCTCCGGAAAGCGCATGACGAACGCTGAACCCTTTATGGGGCCGGGTTCGTAGCGGAGCTCGCCGCGCATCAATTCGATGAGGCGCTTGGAGAGCGCCAGGCCGATTCCGGCGCCGTCGGCGCTACCGGTCTCGCGGCCGAGGCGCGAGAATGGCTGGAACAACTCGCTGCGCCGTTCGAAAGGAATGCCCCAGCCGTCGTCGCGCACCCCCAACTCGACATGGCCGTCCGGCAAGGGGCGCACGTCGACGGTCACCGTGCCGCCGGGATCGTTATATTTGATGGCGTTGTTGATCAGGTTCGACAGGACCTGCCTGAGGCGCATCGGGTCGGCCAGAACGTGCGGCGCGCCCAGCGCCGGCTGGAGGGTGAGTTTCAGCCGCTTGTCCTTCGCGGCCGGCTCCAGTTCGGCGACCGCTTCGGCCGCGATGACGTTGACGTCGAGCGAGACGGGCGCCATCGGCATGCGGCCGACTTCGATCCGCGACAGGTCGAGCACGTCCTCGATCAGGGCGAGCAGGCGTTCGCCGCTCTTTCGGATGCTGCCGACATAGGCGTGATGCCGTTCGGCCGGTCGACGATCATTCTCCAGCTGGAAGAGTTGCGCGTATCCGAGGATCGAGTTCAGCGGCGTGCGCAATTCGTGGGACATGACGGACAGGAACGTCGACTTCGCGCGGTTGGCGGTTTCCGCTTCGTTGCGCGCTTCGATCAGGTCGCGTTCCGCGAGCGCGCGCTGCTCATTCTCGATCGTCAACGCCTCGTTGGCGGCCTTCAGTTCGCGGGTTCGCGCCGCGACCTTATCCTTCAACTCCTCGACGCTCGGGATCCGCAGGGCCTTCGGAATAAGCGGCCAGAGCGCGATCGCCGTCGCCGCTGAAATGATGGCGGTCGCCAGCTTCATCAGCGCTTCGGCCCCGTAGTACGGCAGCCACATCGTCAGAATGCCGAAGAGATGGGTGACGCCGCAGGCCAGCACGAAGGCGGCGAACATCAGCAGCAGGCCCTTCGACCGGAACCGAGGCCGGCGCAAGGCGAAGACCAGCATCGCCGCGGGGATCGAGAAATAGGGGAGCGCGATCACGCCGTCACTCACCACGTGCAGCCAGAAGACGTCGGGCCGCCACATCAGGCAATAGCCATGCGGCGCAAAGCCCTCGGTCGACAGGAATGAGATTATCGTTTCGATCACTGCGCCCGTGTCCCGTCTTAGCTGCATGCAGCTATCAATTAATTTGTCGTGCGAACGTAGCGGCGGGCGTCCGCGCAGGCCACGCTAACCTAGACGACGATGCGGAGGCAGAGCAACAAAGAATGCGACTTTATGCCGCAAATATCGAGGCGTGCTCAGATCGGGTCCCAGTCGAAATACTCGCCCGTGCTTTCCAGCCCGACGAGTTCTCGGCGGAGCGACGGCTCGACCATCGCCGCGAGACTGTCGTGTGTCCAGCCGGCGCCATTATGCAGGGTCTTCACCGGCCGGGGCTGGCTGAACAGATAGATCTCGTTGCCGCGCACGCCGAAGACCTGACCGTTGATGCCGCTCGCCGCGTCGCTGCACAGGTAACTCACGACAGGGGCGACATGTTCCGGCGTCGCGTTCTTGCGGAAGGCCTCGAAAGACCGGGCCTGCTCCTCGCTCTTGATCGGGATGGACTCGATCATCCGGGTCCAGGCGAACGGCGCGACGCAGTTCGACCTGACGCCCTTGGCCGCGCCCTCCATCGCCAGGATACGGCTCAAGCCGACGATGCCCATTTTGGCGGCGCCGTAGTTCGCCTGCCCGATCTGGCCGACCAGGCCGGACGTCGAGGTGAAGTGCACGAAGGCGCCCGCCTCCTGATCGCGCATCTGCTGGATCGCGGCGCGGGACACCATGAAGCAGCCGTTCAGGTGCACGTCGATGACGGCCTTCCACTCCTCCGCCGACATGCGATGGAACATGCCGTCCCTGAGGATGCCCGCGACGTTGACGACGCAATGGATCCCGCCGAACACGTCCATCGCCGCTTCGACCATGCGCTTCGCGCCCGCTTCGTCAGAGACGCTGTCGGTGTTGTAGGTCGCCTCGAACCCTGCGGCGCGAATGTCCGCCGCCGTCTGCTGCGCCGGGCCTTCGCTGCCTTCGCCGCCGTCCAGCGCGCCGCCAAGATCGTTGACCACGACCTTCGCGCCCGCCTTCGCCATATCGAACGCGATCGCGCGGCCAATGCCGCGGCCGCTGCCCGTGACGAGCGCCACCTTGCCGTCCAGACTGCCCATTCGCCGTCTCCGCCATGCTGCAACGCGAGAATCACCCCGCCTATCGTGGTGAAGCGGCCGAAATCAGGCAAGCCCGCCGGCCGCGCGACGTTTCGGCCTTTGCGGCAATGGGCGCGGCGCCATATTCATTGCGGCTTTGCGCCGGGAGGAACCAAGATGTCTGGTAAGTATGACGATCTGCACCGCCGCTCGCTGGAGGATCCGGAAGGATTCTGGGGCGAGGCGGCCGCGGCGATCGACTG
>DAINCG010000220.1:6394-6628 GCA_036732525.1 Pseudomonadota bacterium
GACGAACCCCTGCCACAACGCGCTCGACCGGCATGTGGACGCCGGCCGCGGCGATGACGTCGCGCTCTACTACGACAGCCCGATCACCGGCCGGAAATCGCAACTGACCTTCCGGGAAATGCGCGACCAGACCGCGCGTTTCGCGGGCGTGCTGAAGAGCCTGGGCGTCGGCAAGGGCGACCGGGTCGTCATCTACATGCCGATGATCCCGGAGACGGCGATCGCCATGTTGGC
>DAINCG010000220.1:6671-8032 GCA_036732525.1 Pseudomonadota bacterium
CCTGCGCGCGCATCGGCGCGGTGCATTCGGTCGTTTTCGGCGGCTTCGCGTCGAACGAACTCGCGGTCCGGATCGAGGACTGCCAGGCGAAGGCCGTCGTCGCCGCCTCTTGCGGCATCGAGCCCGGCCGCGTGATCGCCTACAAGCCGCTGCTCGACGGCGCGATCGAACTTTCCAAGCACAAGCCGGACCACTGCGTCGTCGTCCAGCGCGAGGAAGCGCGCGCCGACATGGTCGAGGGCCGCGACGTCGACTGGCATGAGGCGATGGCGTCGGCCGAACCCGCCGACTGCGTGCCGGTCGCCGCGACCGATCCGCTCTACATTCTCTACACGTCGGGCACGACCGGTCAGCCGAAGGGCGTCGTCCGCGACACCGGCGGCCACATGGTGGCGCTCAACTGGTCGATGAAGCACATCTACGGCGTCGAGCCGGGGGAGACCTTCTGGGCGGCGTCCGACGTCGGCTGGGTCGTCGGCCACAGCTACATCGTCTACGCGCCTTTGGTTTACGGCGCGGCGACGGTCATGTTCGAAGGCAAGCCCGTCGGCACGCCGGACGCCGGCGTCTTCTGGCGCATCCTCCAGGACTACAAGGTCGTCTCCTTCTTCACCGCGCCGACGGCGTTCCGCGCCGTCCGCCGCGACGACCCGGAAGGCAAGCTGATCGACAAGTACGACCTCTCCGATTTCCGCTATCTCTTCCTCGCCGGCGAGCGGTCGGACCCTGACACCATCCAGTGGGCCGAAAAGAAGCTGAACGTGCCGGTGATCGATCACTGGTGGCAGACGGAGACCGGCTGGTCGATCGCAGCCAACTATGCCGGCGTCGAGCTGCTGCCGGTCAAATACGGCTCTCCGACCAAGCCCGCGCCAGGCTGGGACCTCCGCGTGCTGGACGAAGGCGGCCACGAGCTGCCGCCCGGCAAGATCGGCGCGCTCTGCGCCAAGCTGCCGATGCCGCCGAGCAGCTTCCCGACCCTCTGGAATGCGCACGACCGCTATATGTCGGCCTATTTCAACAACTTCCCCGGCTATTACGAGACGGCGGACGCGGGCTATATCGACGAGGACGGCTATGTCTACGTCATGGCGCGCACCGACGACATCATCAACGTCGCCGGCCACCGCCTCTCGACGGGCGCGATGGAGGAAGTGCTGGCAAGCCACCAGGACGTCGCGGAATGCGCCGTCGTCGGCGTGCAGGACGACCTGAAGGGTCAGGCGCCGATCGGCTTCCTGGTGCTCTCCTCGGGCGTCAACCGCCCGCACGAGGAGATCCAGGCGGAGTGCGTGGCGCTCGTCCGGCAAAAGATCGGCCCGGTCGCCGCCTTCAAGACGGCGATTGTCGTCGACCGGCTG
>DAINCG010000221.1:0-7999 GCA_036732525.1 Pseudomonadota bacterium
CTCGACGACGAGCAGGTTGGAGATGCTGTGCTCGCTCATAATGCCGATCGCGTCGGACATGCGGAGGTCGGCTTCCACCGTCTTCGGACGCCGGCTCATGATGTCTTCGGCGCGCTTGTCGAAGAAGTCGGGCGCGAAGGCGCGGCGGAGGTCGCCGTCGGTGATGCAGCCGACGAGCCGGTCGCCGTCGACGACCGCGACGCAGCCCATGCCGCCGTCGGCGACCGCGGAGACGACGTCGCCCGCCGGCAGATCCGGCGCGACGATCGGCGGCGCCGGCGCGTCGAGCAGCCAGTCGGCCACCTGCTGGAGCTGCAGGCCGAGCTTGCCGCCGGGATGCATGGCGCCGAAATCGTCGCGGGTGAAGCCGCGCTTGTCCATGACCGCGACCGCAAGCGCGTCGCCGAGCGCCAATGTCGCCGTCGTCGACGTCGTCGGCGCCAGGCCATTCGGGCAGGCTTCCGCCACGTCCGGCAGCTTCAGCAGGATGTTCGACATCCGGCCGATCAGGCTGTTGTGGTGCTTGGTGACGCCCAGGATCGGCAGTTCGCGCCGACGGGCGTAGACCAGGATGTCGCGCATCTCCCGGCTGTCGCCCGAATTCGAGATCGCGAGCAGCGCGCCGGCCCCGGACAACATGCCGAGGTCGCCGTGGCTCGCCTCCGTCGGATGGACGAAGAACGACGGCGTGCCGGTCGACGCGAACGTCGCCGCGATCTTGGAGCCGATATGGCCCGACTTCCCGACGCCGGTGACGATGCAGTACCCCTTCAGGCCCGCCAGCAGATCGACGGCGACCGCGAAACCGGGGCCGAGATTTTGGCCGAGCGCCTCCAGCCCTTCGATTTCGGTTCTGAGCAGCGCCCGCGCGACCGCCAGCGGCCGCGGAACGTCGGAATCGTTTCCGTCCATCATGGCGATGGCCGGTAGCAGATAAGGGGCCGGACGGGCAAGCGCCCCGTCGCGCCACTTGACGACGCCGCGGGCTTGTGCGACCCGCATGCCATGATCCGTTCTGTTCCTCGAATGGCCTTGATGGCCGCAGCGCTCGCGGCGCTTTCCGGCTGCGCCGCTCTCACGAGCGGCGAAAGCGCGCCGGCCGCCGATCGGACCGCGGCCGTCCCGCCCGCGGGACCGGCGCTGCAGGCCGTCGCGGGCGCCGCGCCGGGCGAGCGCCTGAACGTCGACGACCCCGCCCTCGGCGGACCGGTCGAGGTGGACGTGCTGAGCGAATACGACGCGGCGAGCGGCAGGCGCTGCAAACGGGTGGCAATCCGCGCCGCCGCCGGCGGCTACGGCGCCCGCGTCGCCTGCGCCGCCGCGTCGGGCTGGTATTGGTCCCAGGCGTCTATCACATAACGTCAGGTCGCCATCCTGAACTGCCAGAGCGAGCCGGACCGGCGTCATGATCACCCTCGACAGCGTATCGAAGTCGTATCGTACGGATTCGGGCTACCGGGTCGTGCTGGACGACGTCTCGCTGTCGCTGCCGACCGACCGGCATATCGGCGTGCTCGGGCGGAACGGCGCGGGCAAGTCGACTCTGCTGCGCATGCTGTCGGGCGAGGAGCGGCCGGATTTCGGTCGGATCGACCGACACAATGTCCGGGTCTCCTGGCCGCTCGGCTTCACGGGCGGCTTTCACGCCGCGCTGACCGGGCGGGAGAACCTGCGCTTCATCTCGCGCGTTTACGACTGCGACATCCAGGACGTCACAGCCTTCGTCGACGATTTCGCCGAGCTTGGCGAGTATTTCGACATGCCGATCTCGACGCTTTCGGCCGGCATGCGCGCGCGCCTCGCGTTCGGGCTCAGCCTTGCGATGCGCTTCGATTTCTACCTGATCGACGAGCTGGTCTCCGTCGGCGACCACTGGTTCCGCGCGAAGGCGCAACAGGAGTTCGAGCGGATCCGCGCCGAGGCCGGCCTGCTGATCGTGTCGCATAATCCCGGAACCATTCGGAAGTTCTGCGATACGGGTCTTGTGCTGAGGGAAGGCAAGATCATCATCTTCGACGACATCGAAGACGCCATCGATTATTATTTGGACGAGGACTAGATCATGAACGCCAAAGCCCTCGCCCAACGCCTGACCGAGCCGGCGCGCGGTCGAACGTCGACGCCGGCGACGCGGCCCGCGTCGCGTCCGCCGTCGCACGTCACGCCCGCGATCCGGCCGACCGCGCCCGGCCGCCGCCGCCGCAACACGACGCAGATATTGCTGGCCATGGCCGGGATCGTCGGGCTGCCGACCATCCTTGCCGCCATCTATTTCGGCCTGATCGCCTCGCCGCTCTACGTTTCCGAATCGAGCGTGACGATCCGGTCCTCGAAGATCCAGCCCGCTTCCCTGGTCGAAGCGCTGGTCGCGCCGCAGGAAGGCATCGTCGGCGCGACGGAGACCCAATTGGTCGCCGACTATCTGCGCAGCCGCGACGTGCTGGCGCGCATCGACGCAAACATCGGCTTCCGTGAACGGTTCGCGACCTACGACGCCGACTACCTCTCTCGGCTGGAGCCGCACGCCAGCAATGAGGAGATGTACGACTATTTCAAAAAGGCGCTCCGGGTGACCGACGACGGCGCCGGTCTGCTGACCATTTCCGTCCGGGCCTTCACCGCCGAGGATGCCGTCGCCGTCGCCGTCGCGGCGATCTCCGCCGCGGAGGATATGGTCAATCGACTGTCGGAAGCCGCCCAGACGGACGCGATGCGAGCGGCGCGCACCGAAGTCCAGGCGGCCGAGGCCCGCATGATCGCCGCCGCCGACGCGGTGACGGAATACCAGAAGCAGAGCGGCGACCTCGACCCGCGCCGGTCGGCCGAGGCGATCCAGAGCGTCATCGGAGGACTGGAGGCCGAACTGGCCGCTTCCCGTGTCCGGCTCGCCGAACTGCAGAGCTACCTCAAGCCGGGCAGCCCGCAGGTCAATGCGCTGAACAGCAAGATCGCCGCCCTGAAGCGGCAGATCGGCGAGGAACGCCGTCGTCTGGCCGACGCCAGCCGCGATACATTGGCCGACGACGTGCGCGGCTTCGAGACCGAACGCATGCAGCTCGAACTCGCGCAGCAGGCCTACAGGTCGGCGCTCGCCTCGCTCGAGGCGGCGCGGCTCGCGGCCCAGAACGACCGCAGCTATTTGGTCGCCTATGCCCCGCCTTCTTTGCCGGATGTGGCGGTCGAGCCGAAGCGGATGTACAAGATATTGTCGGCCTTCGTCATCAGCCTCCTGGCCTTCGGCGTCGGCGCCCTCATGATTGGAGCGATCCGCGAACATGCCCGCGCTTAGCATCCGGTCGGCCGCCGCTCTCGCCGGCGCGTTCGTCGTCGCCGCGTTCGCCGTCGCCGCCGCGCCTGCCGCAGCGCAGGACCAGGACCAGTTCGACCGCATCCGGCGCTTCGCCGTCGGTTCCGCCGCCGCCAGCGCCGTCGGCCGGCAACGCCCGCCTCGCCGGACGACGGTGCAGTCCACGACCGAAACGCCAGAACTCGGCCAGGAAGCCGCCGGCGTCGCCGCCGAGGCCCGCGAGACGCGGAAGATCCAGGCGGGGGAAGCTTCCGCCGTGCCGTTCGGCGCGAGCCTTTTCGGCGGACAGTTCGCGCGCGAACGGACGAGCGGTCTCAACCCGAACTACCGGATCGCGCCGGGCGACCAGGTCGCCGTCAATCTCTACGGCGCACAGACCTTCAGCGAAGTCGTGCCGGTCGACGCCCAGGGGAACCTGTTCATCCCGGAAGTCGGCCCCGTCCAGGTCGCCGGCCTGCCCAACCGGGCGCTGCAGGGCGCGGTCGAAGGTCGGGTGCGCCGGGTCTTCACGGAGAACGTCCAGGTCTACGTCAATTTGCTCGGCGCCCAGACGCTTGGCGTGTTCGTCACCGGCGCCGTCGTCAACCCCGGCCGATACAGCGGCCTGCCGAGCGATTCCCTGCTCACCTTTATCGACAAGGCGGGCGGCATCGACCTCGCGCGCGGCTCCTTCCGCGACGTTCAGATCAAGCGCGGCGGCAAGCGGATCGCCGAGGCCGACCTCTACGACTTCCTGCTCGACGGATCGCTGCCGACGCCGCAGTTCCGCGACGGCGACGTCATCCTGGTCGGGCCGATCGGCGGCGCGGTGGCTGTCGACGGCGACGTCAGGGCGCCGGCGGCGTTCGAGTTCGGCAGCTTTCCCGTCATCGGGCGGCAACTTGCCGCCTACGCCCGGCCGCTGACCGACGTCACCCATGTCGCGCTGAGCGGCTTCCGGAACGGCCAGCCGGTGAACGCCTATCTGAGCTACGAGGATTTCCTGGAGACGCGGCTGCTGGACGGCGATCTTGTCATGTTCCAGTCCGACCTTCGGGCGGAAGAGGTCTTCGTCTCCGTGGAGGGCGAGCATCTGGGCGCGGCCCGGCTCGCGATCGCGCGCGGCGCGCAGCTCGAAGGCGTGCTCGACATGATCGCGGTCGATCCGAACGTCGCCGCGACCGACGCCATCTATCTGCGCCGCGCGAGCGTCGCCCGCGACCAGAAGCGCGCGCTCGACCGATCGCTCGACGAACTCGAGCGGACGGCGCTGGCCGCCCTCTCCCAGACGTCCAGTCAGGCGGAAATTCGCGCCGCGGAAGCCGAACTCGTTCTGGAGTTCATCAAGCGCGCCCGGAACGTCCGGCCGGACGGGCGGGTCGTCGTCTCGACGGACCAGGGCCGCGCCAATATTCGTCTAGAGCCGGGCGACGAGATCGTCATTCCGCAGAAGACGGATCTCGTGCTGATCTCGGGCGAGGTGACGCTGCCCCAGTCGGTGGCCTTCCAGGAAGGCGCGACGGTCGAGGACTATGTCGAGCGGGCCGGCGGTTATGCCGAGCGGGCCGATCCCGACAAGGTCATCGTCATCCGGGCGAGCGGCGAGGCCCTGCGCGGGCCGGATACGACGATCCGGCGCGGCGACCAGATCCTCGTCCTGCCGATTGTCGACCAGAAGTATTTCCAGGTCGCCACCGATATCGTCGAAGTGCTGTTCCGGGTCGCGATCATCGCAGCCACGGTGATCGCGCTCTGATCGGCCGCGGGCGGCGGCAGGCATGCGGATTCTTTTGCTGTCGGCGGCCCCATGCGTGAACGACGCCCGGCCACGGTTCGCCGCCGCCCAGCTCGCCGACCTCGGCCATGACGTCATCCTGGTCTGCCGGGCCGCGCCGGGCGAGCCTGAGCGCGAAAACCTTTCGGGCGCCCGGCTCATCCGCGTCGACTTCGATGCGCTGGCCCCGGTGTTCGCCGCAAGGGCCGTCCGCTGGCCGACACGGCTGCTGGCCGCTTATATCGCCTTTCTGCGACGCATCTCGGACCTGATCGGCTGGCGCGGCGCGGCGCGACTGCTGGCGCTTACCTGGGAGTTCTTCGCGCTGGCGGGCGCCGCCGACGCGGTCGTCCAACGAGAATGGCAGGGCCGCTTCGACATGGCTCACGGCTCCGGACTTGCCGCCCTGCCGGGGGCGGGACGGCTCGCGACGGCCTATGGCGCGCGGCTGGTTTACGACTCGATCGAGCTCGAATGCGGCCGGAACGCGCGGTATTTCCCGCCCTTCAAGTGGCTGCGCCTCCGACTGGAGCGCTGGTGGATCCGGCGCTGCCACGGCTGCGCCGCCGTGTCGGCGGACATCGCCCGCCAGCTCGCCCGCGACTACGGCGTCCGGCGGCCGATGACGATCCACAATGTCGGGCCGCGCATGGTCGGCGCCCCGGGCCTTCGGCGGGCGTTCGCCGCCGGTGGAGACGCGCCGATCGCCGTCTATGTCGGCGCGGCCGCGTCCGACCGCGGCCTGGAGGCGTCGATCGCCGGCGCGGGCGCGACGCCGGGCCTGCGGCTCGCCATCGTCGGCCCGCTGACCGAGCAGCTGGAAGATCGCTATGGCCGCCTGATCGACGCGGCGGGCATCCGCGACCGTCTCTATGTCGGCGCCGCCCGTCCGCCCGCCGAGGCGGCGGCGTTCATTTCCGACGGCGACATCGCCCTCGCAATGGCGGCGCCGAGCTGCGCCTCCTACGTTTTCGCCCTGCCGAACAAGCTTTTCTATGCGGTCCAGGCCGGGCTGCCGATCCTCGTCGGCCGGACGCGAGCTCTGCGCGAAGCCGTCGCGAACTACGGGATCGGCGAGGCGGTCGACGAACGCGACACGGCGGCGGTTTCGGCGGCGATGCGCCGCCTTGCGGAACGCAAACACGAGCCGAGCTACGCCCGCGCCCGGGCCGTTTTCCTGACGGAGCATGGCGCGGCGGCCATGGCCGGGGCCTGGGCGCGACTCTACGCCCACGCCGCCGCTGCGCGTGAAACTCTTTCGGGCCGTGAAATCGTATAAGGAAAGCAGGCGATGCGGTTGACCGGACTGCGAATCGGTGGTTCTAGTCAGATCGCGTTCCTGTGTCGGTCGTGTGTACAGATCGCGCCGTCCTGATTCGCTGTAGGAGTTACGGTGACCAGAATGATTGAATCGTTCGAAGGTGCCAGCGTAGTCGTTACTGGCGCCGCGGGGACGATCGGCCGGGAACTGGTCCGTCAGCTCCTTGGGACGTCGACAGCGCATGTCAGGGCGCTCGACAATAACGAGACCGGCCTGTTCGAACTTGAACACGACATGGACGCGCCGGGCCGGCTCGCCGCGTATCTCTGCGACATCAGCCGCGAAGAAGGCCTCATGCGCCTGCTCGACGGCATGGACTATGTCTTCCACGCCGCCGCGTTGAAGCATGTGCCGCTGTGCGAGGCGAGCCCGTTCGAGGCGGTCAAGGTCAACGTCCATGGCCTGGAGAACGTCGTGCGCGCCTCGCAGGCGGGCGGCGTCAAGAAAGTGCTGTTCACGTCGTCCGACAAGGCGGTCAACCCGACCAGCGTCATGGGCACGACCAAACAGCTTGGCGAGCGTCTGATTACCGCCGCCCAGCAGTCGGTGAGCCCGCGCCGGCCGACCCTCTTCGCCTCGACGCGCTTCGGCAACGTCGTCGGCTCCCGCGGGTCCGTGCTGCCGCTCTTCGTCCAGCAGATCGCGAAGGGCGGACCGGTCACCCTGACGCACCAGGACATGACGCGCTTCATGATGACCGTCGAGGAGGCGGGCAGTCTGGTCATCGATTCGATCCGCTACGCCTCCGGCGGCGAGATCTTCATCACCAAGATGCCGGTCATGCGCATCTGCGACGTCGCGGAAGTGCTGATCGAGATGATGGCGCCCTATTACGGCCGCGACGGCAAGGACATCGAAATCCGCACCGTCGGCATGCGCCCCGGCGAGAAGCTCTACGAGGAGCTTTCGACGCAGGAGGAAATCGGCCGCATGTGGGATTGCGGCCGCTACTTCGTCGTCGATCCGCTGCACGGGAATGGCGTTAGGACCTATCCGAGCCCCAAGCCGACCCGTACCGACCGCGTCTACATCTCCTCGACCGAGCCGGCGCTCGGCAAGGAGAGCATCCGTCAGTTTATCGAGCAGGCGGGCGTCCTTCCGGCGGACTTCAAGCCGCTGCCGACCCCGCGCGTCGCCATCGTCTGACGTCGGCGGTTGGCTCTTGAACCGGGCCGTAGCCGACGCCACTTCCAGGCCTGCCCAGGAAACGGATAGGGACCGGAAGACCGGATGACGAGCTACGTCCGCACGTTCATGCTGATCGCGGCGATGACCGCGCTGTTCGGCGTCATCGGCCTGATGATCGGCGGCGCCCAGGGCATGGTGATCGCGCTCCTGATCGCCCTGGCGATGAACGTCTTCGCCTATTGGAATTCCGACAAGCTGGCGCTGCGCATGCACGGCGCCCGGCCGGTCGATCGCGCTTCCGCGCCCAATCTCTACTCCATGGTCGAAAGCCTTTCGGCCAAAGCCGGCATCCCAACGCCGAAGATCTACATCATCGACAACCCGCAGCCGAACGCCTTCGCGACCGGACGCAACCCGGAGAACGCCGCGGTCGCCGCCACCACGGGCCTCTTGCAGAACCTCTCCCACGAGGAGACGGCCGGCGTGATGG
>DAINCG010000222.1:0-362 GCA_036732525.1 Pseudomonadota bacterium
CGCGGACGCCGTGGCGCACGGCGCGACCGGGAAGGGCAACGACCAGATCCGGTTCGAGCTCGGCTACTACGCGCTCAAGCCGGACATCCGGGTGATCGCGCCCTGGCGCGACTGGGACCTGAACTCCCGCACCAAACTGCTGCAGTACGCCGAGGAGCGGCAAATCCCGATCGCCAAGGACAAGCGCGGCGAAGCGCCCTATTCGACCGACGCGAACCTTCTGCACATCTCCTACGAGGGCAAGGCGCTGGAAGACCCCTGGGTCGAGGCGGACGACGACATGTACACCCGCAGCGTCGCGCCGGAGCGCGCGCCGGACACGGCCGAGTATGTCGAGATCGAGTTCAAGGCGGGCGACCCGG
>DAINCG010000222.1:372-7980 GCA_036732525.1 Pseudomonadota bacterium
CAACGGCGAGCGCCTGACGCCGGCGGCGTTGCTGACCCGGCTCAACGAGCTTGGCGGCAAGCACGGCGTCGGTCGGCTCGACATTGTGGAAAACCGCTTCGTCGGCATGAAATCCCGGGGCGTATACGAGACGCCGGGCGGCACCATCCTGTTCACCGCCCGGCGCGGATTGGAGACGCTGGTGCTCGACCGCGGGGCGATGCACTTGAAAGACGAACTTTCGCCCCGATATGCGGAGTTGGTCTACAACGGCTTCTGGTTTGCGCCGGAACGTCGCATGCTGCAGGCGGCGATCGACGAGAGCCAGAAGCGAATGGAGGGCGTCGTACGGATTAAGCTCTTCAAAGGACTGGCCTCCGTCGTCGGACGCCGGTCGCCGAACAGCCTGTATGACGCCGACTATGCGACGTTCGAGGCGGACACGGTCTATAATCAGAAGGATGCGGAAGGCTTCATTAAATTGAATGCGCTGCGCTTGCGTATCGCCGCGTTCAAGGAACGCGCCGATCGTTAGCTCCTCTGTCCGAGGCCAGGGGAGCGTCCCGTAGCCGCAGGGTTAAGCCTTGCGCTTCGCTGCACTGCGGCATAGATTGAGGGACATGAAATTTCAAAGAGTCGACGGGCGATGCGTCGGCCATAGATTCCCTGACACAGCACGTGTCAGGCGGCGTAAAGCCCGGCGGCAACCGGACAAATCGCCTTATTCGAGCACTATTCGCAGCTTCCGCCTGCACGAAAACAGGCGGCGGCTCCAAGAGCGGCCCCGCCGGTCGCTCCAACCATTCGCGCCCGATTCCCCGGCCGCGGAGCAGAAGAGGAGAAAAAACATGCAGGGCGCCAAACCCCTCGCCGGTAAGAAGATTGCGATCATGGTCGCCTCCGGCTTCATCGAAGAACACATGACCGACGTGCAGAAGGCGCTGATCGCGGCCGGCGCGCAGACCACGATCGTCTCGCCGGAAATCGGCGTCGCCAACGGCTGGCACGAAGGCGGCTGGGGCCACAACTTCTTCGTCGATGAGAAAATCAGCGACGTGCTGCCGAGCCAGTACGACCTGCTGCTGACGCCGGGCGGCGCGCGCTCGACGGCGACGCTCTCCGGCAACGCGCACTCCCGCCGCGTGCTGAAGGGCATGGTCGAGGCTTCGAAGCCGGTCGCGCTGACGGACGACGCGACGCTGATGCTCGCCGAAGCCGAAGTCGCCAACGGCCGCAAGGTGGCCGCGCCCGAAGCGGCGGCCGAGAAGCTGAGCGCCGCCGGCGCCGCCGTCGAGGCTGGCCCCGTCGTCGTCGACGGCGAGCTGATCACCATGTCCGGGACCGACGGCATGGAGGCCTTCATCACGGCGATCAAGGCCGCGCTCGGCGTCGAGCCCGAGGCCGAGACCGAGCAGGCTGCATAAGACGACCGGGGAAATTCATACCGGTTCGAAGGGCCGGCTGCAGCACGCAGCCGGCCCTTTTTCTCTTTGGGTCCGAGGCGCCACAATCCACGCCGATTCCCGACGACGAGAGTTCCGCCAATGCCAGCTTCCGCCCCGAAACTGCCGCTCGCCGGCGTCCGCGTCCTCGATATCGGACAGCTGATCGCCGGCCCGTTCGGCGCAACGATGCTCGGCGATTTCGGGGCCGAGGTGATCAAGGGAGAGCGGCCGGGCGCAGGCGACGCGCTGCGCGGCACGCCGAAGGACGGCAAGGCCAATCGGTCAGGCAACTGGCTGGTAGAGGGCCGCAACAAGCGGTCGGTCACGATCAACCTCCGCGTCCCGGCGGGTCAGGCGCTTCTGAAGGAGCTCGTCGCGACCGCCGACGTATTGATGGAAAATTTCACGCCCGGGACGCTGGAGCGCTGGGGCCTCGGCTGGGAGGACCTGAAGGCGGTCAACCCGCGTCTGATCATGGTCCGCGTCTCCGGCTACGGACAGACCGGGCCGAATTCCAAACGCGCGGGCTACGACCGCATTGCGCTCGGATTCTCCGGCTACATGTATCCGACCGGCTTCCCCGACCGCTTCCCCGTTCGTCCCGCCTTCCCCACCGCGGACTACACGACCGGCATGTTCGGCGCGCTCGCGGTCATGCTGGCGCTTTATCAGCGGGACATGCAGGGCGGCGCGGACGGCCAGGGCGGCGGCCAGATGATCGATCTGGCGCTCTACGAGCCGAGCTTCCGGCTGACCGCGGACATGATGCACCAGCACGCCACCACGGGCGCCATCCGCGAGCGGATCGGCAACCGCAATCCCACCTTCGCGCCCGCCGGCACCTTCGAGACCAGCGACGGCCGCCTGATCCAGATCGCCGCCGGCGGCGACAAGGTGTTCGAGCGCCTGGTCCAGGCGATGGATATGCCGGAGCTTGCAAGCGACCCGCGCTACGCCAAGAGCGCCCAGCGCATCGACCGGGCGGACGAGTTGGAAGCGCTCTTGGCCGATTGGATCAAGCGCCACGACTTCGCGGACGTCGAGCGCCGCATGGTCGGCGCGAACGTGCCGTTCGGCGGCATCAATACCGCCGCCGACATCGCGGCCGACCCGCATTATGCCGCGCGCGAGAACATCGTCCGCGTGCCCGACGCCGAACTGGGCGAGGTCACGATGCCGGCGGTCGCCCCGAAGCTCACGGCGACGCCCGGCAAGATCAGCCACGCCGGCCCGGACCTCGGCGCCCACACGGACGACATCCTGGGCGGCATTCTCGGCAAGTCGGCGGAAGAGCTTGAGAAGCTCCGAGCCGACGGCGTGATCTAGAGCAGGATCGCCTTAGGTAGCAGCGTTTCGTGGCGCAGAGCCGCCCTTCGGGCGCGCCATAGCTCGCCTTCGAGCGGCGTCGCCGACCGCTTCCGATGGGCCCGCATCGCTGCGCGCTCGGCTCCTTGTCGAAGGCGGGCTATGGCGCGCGAAACGCTGCTACCTAAGGCGATCCTGCTCTAACGCGCTACTCGGCCGCCGCGGGGAGCGCCGCCAAGGGCTGCGGCATTTCCGCCGGCCGCGCGACCCTGCGGAATGCCTCGGCCTGACGGTCGATCTCCCGGTCCGGCATTTCGGGATAGCAGGGCAGCACGATCAGGTTCGTGAGCGTCTTTTCCGCCACGACGGCGCGCAGGTCCTCGCGGCCCGGCGGCGGGGCGATCGCTTCGGAGCGCGGCAGATCGCAGGCGTCGAATCCCGCCTTGCGCATGGCCGCGATCGTCTCGGCCGGGTTTTCGACGATCGCCGGGAAGACCCAGTAGTCGTGATAGCGAGACGCCGTCGCAGGCAGGATCGCGGCGCCATCGACGGCGGCCCGCAGACGGCCGCCCAGCCGCATCCGTTCGCGCAGCTCCGGCGCGACATCCTGGCGCAGGCGACGCAGCATCAATTCCAGCAGCGCCGCGGAGCAGCGCCGGCGCAGCTGCTTCGGCGTCTTCTGCTTGGCGACGTCGCGGACGGCGTTCGAAACTCCCTCGTCATAGCTCTTGCCGCGCAGCCGGAACGCCAGGTCGATCAGCCGGAAGACCGGCTTTGAGATGACGATCTTGAGCGCCGCAAATTTGAGCGCGCGCTTCGCCTGGTCGCGGTTCTCCTGGCGGGGATAGGTCGCCTGGATCGACCGCATGCGCGCCAAAAGGTCCGGCCGGCGCACGGTCAGCATCGCGCCGCCAAGGCAGGTCTTCGTCTTGATCGGCCCGAAGCTGAACATGGCGACGTCCGCGACGGCGGAGCCGCGGTTCGCCGGGCCGTCATAGGCCTGGGCGCAGTCCTCGACCAGCAGCAGGCCGTGCTTGCGGGCGAAGACGGCGACGGGGCCGAGATCGACCCGCGCGCCGAAGAGATGCGCGACGACAAAGGCTTTCGTGCGCGGGCCGACCGCCCGCTCCGCCGCGTCCATGCGCGGCGACATGTCCGCGAGATTGAGATCGACCGGTACGGGGACGAGGCCCAACCGCTCCGTCACGCGGACCATCTGCTTGATGTTGAGGGCGGAGAACATTATCTCGTCGCCCGCCTCCAGCGTCCCGTCCGCCATCATCGCCTGCAGCAGCAGGTCATAGCCGCTGCGCACGGAAATGCAGGCGAGCGCGTCGCCGCGCGGCGACCAGAACGCTTCCAATTCCTGCTGCAAGCGGTCCGCGTCGCCGCCGCGCCTGGCGGCGCGCAGCGTGAACCAGAGGTCCGACCAATCGATCTTCAGCTTGACGCGTGCCCACATGGCGCGCCGGCTCCCTTCCTGGACAACGCCGTCCCAGCCCAACCGCCCGGGCGGCGCACGGCACGCCTATTCTACAGCGTTCGAGTCCGGATCGGTATTGCGTGGGATGCGGCCAAGTATCCAGCCTTCCACCGACCGGACCGCTTGCGTCCGCGGCGCGCCGGGATCCCGGCCGCCGACGACGACTTCAAGCATGCCGAGCAGGCCGACCATCGCGTCGAACGCGTCGTCGCCCTCCCCGGCGAAGCCGGCTTCGATCTGCGCCCGCGCGTCGTCGTCGAACATCGCGCCAAGCCGTGCGCCGGCGGCGAGCAGAGCGCCCGCGTCGTCGGCGCGGTCGGCGACGCGGCCCTTGCGGCGGCCCCGCCCGCCGATTCCGAGACCGAGCCAGCCGTAGATCTCGCCGGGATAGGTCTCCGCGACGGCGACGCGGCCAGGCGCAGCGATCGCGTCGAGGTCGCCGTCGAAGGGCCAGATCGCCACACTTCCAGCCCGGCGCGCCGGCTGCAGCACGTGTTCCCAGAAATGCAGCGCAGCCTTGCCGACCTGGGCCGGCCCCAGCGTCCAGAAAAGCGGGGTTCCGCTGCCCTTGCCGCCGGCCGTCCATTCGCACTCCCGCCGGAGGGCGGCCATGCGATCGAAACCAAGCGCCCGATAAAGCTGCGCCTGTTTCTTACCGCCGACGCCTCTCGGATAGAACGGCCGGGTCAGCGAAATCTCATCGGCCGTCACGGCCGGCCGCCAGAAGTCCGACCAGCGGCCGTCGCCCAGCGCGTCCAGCAGGCCCGGGAAAGAGGCGACGCCCGCTTGAGCCGCCCATGCGCCGGGCGCCCCGACCGGCAGATCGACGCCGAGCAGCGCCGGCCCGTCGGACGCCGCCGATGCGATTTCGGGAAGCAGGCGCGCCGGCTCCGCGATCATGCGGGCGGCGGAAACGCGCCACTCAAGGCCTTCGCGACACGCCATCGCCATCCAGCGGCCTTGCGGGCGAATGCTCCAATCGGCGTGCGCGAGGCACGTATATGGCGAATCGGCGGTCCCCATCTCCACGAAGCTGCCCGACGCCGCCCCCCAGGCCAAGCGGGCTGCGGCGGAAGGCGCATTGCGTGCATGGCGCGTCTTCGTCATGTTCCAGCCAAACGTAATTCCGAGGTCAGAATTGCGATGTCGAACACCGTTGCCGCAACCAATGTTTCGTTCGTCGGCCGCTTCCGCGCGAAGCGCCGCTGGGCGATCAAGAAGCTTGGCAAGCACACGATTCGCGGCCTCGCCGCATTTCTCGGCCGTCAGTCGCTGATCGGGGACCGTCCGGTCTTCGAAACGGCGAACTTCGATTGGGCGTTGCACCTTGAGCGGCATGCCGAGGCGATCCGGCGCGAGCTCGACGACGTCCTCAAGGATCACGCGAACCTGCCGAATTTCCATGAGATTTCGCCGGATCAGGCAAAGATCTCGCGCGGCGACAACTGGAAGACGTTCATCCTGTTCGGCTTCGGCTACAAGGCCGAGCGAAACTGCGCCCGCTGCCCGGAAACGACCCGTGCGCTCGAGGCGATCCCCAACCTCCGCACCGCCTTCTTCTCGATCCTCTCGCCCGGCTATCACATCCCCCGACACCGCGGCGTGACCAAGGGCGTGATCCGCTGCCATCTCGCGCTCATCGTGCCGGAAGCGCGCGAGAAGTGCTGGATCCGAATCGAGGACCAGCGCGTCATCTGGCAGGAAGGCCGCGCCCTCGTTTTCGACGACACGTTCGACCACGAGGTTCTGAACGACACGCCGGATCGCCGCGTCGTGCTGCTGCTCGACGTCGATCGGCCGATGCGGTTCTGGGGGCGCGTCGTGAACCGCATGTTCCTGACCGTGATCCGCTGGACCGCCTACGTGCAGGACGCGCGCAAGAATATGCTGAGCGCGGAGGACAAGCTGGAAGCCGCCGTCGCCCGCGCGGACGCCCTGCACATCGAGGCTGAAGGCGGCGAAGGACGAAAGCGCTGACCGGCCTCTTCCGCACCGCGCCGATCCCGATCCGCGCCGCGTCCCTCGCCGTCATCGTCATTCTGACGGCGCTCACGGGGATCACGCCCCTTTCGATCGACATGCCGCTGCCGGCGCTGCCGGCGCTCGCCGAAGCGCTCGACGCGCCGGCGTCCCAGGCGCAGCTTCTGGTGGGCGTGTTCCTGTCGGGATTCGCCGTCGCCCAGCTCGTCGCCGGCCCGCTCTCCGACCGCTTCGGCCGCCGGCCGATGCTGTTGATCGGCCTGACGCTCTACCTGTTCTGCTGTATCGCCTGCGCCCTTGCGCCGACCTTGGAGGCGCTGCTCGTCGTGCGGCTTCTGCAAGGCATCGCCGCCTGTACGGCGCCCGTCGTCGCGCGCGCGATCGTCGCCGACGTCCATGCCGGTCCCGCGGCGCAGCGCGCCATGTCGATCGTGACGGCCGGCATGGGTTTCGCGCCGGTGCTGGCGCCGTCGATCGGCGCGCTCGTACTGGAGTTCACGGACTGGCGCGGCATCTTCTGGACGCTCGCGATCACCGCCGGACTGCTGCTGACGGTCGTCGCGCTTTTCCTCAGCGAGACCCGGCCGCTTCAGTCGGCGCGCGCCTCGCTACGGCTGGGGGCGCTCGCCAGCCGCTATCTTATGATCGGGCTCGACAAGCGCTTCCTGAACTACGCCCTGCCGTCGCTGTTCGCCGGCGGCGCGCTGTTCACCTTTCTCTCGGCGGCGACCTTCGTGCTGCAGAACGACCTCGGCGTCGGCACGCGCGGATTCGGGCTGATGTTCGGCGGGGTGATGCTGGGCTTCGTCTCGGGCGCCACGCTCTCCGGCGTCTTTTCCCCGCGGCTCGGCCTGGACCGGGCGATCATGGTTGGTCTCCTCGCGTGTACGGCCGGCGGATGGACGATGTTCGCGCTCTGGCTCGGCGGGGCGGCGCATTGGACCGCGATCATCTTGCCCATGGCCTGCGTGATGTTCGGCATGGGCATCCTGCGACCGAACAGCATCGCCGGCGCCATGGGGCCGTTCCGCGACATGGCGGTCGCCGCATCCGCCCTGATCGGCTTCCTGCAGATGGCGGCGGGCGCGACCGCGGGCCTGCTCCTGCTGGCGCTGCCGTTCGCGCCGCGCGACATGATGCCCTGCCTGATCGCGGTCTATCCGACCGCAAGCCTGCTGATCTTCATCGCCGTGCGCGCCGGCGGCCCGATCCGGGCCAGCGCGGATTGAGACGGCCGCAACTTCGTTCCGGACGTCCGCCCCGATGTCCGTTGACAAGGCGCGGCGCGGAACGCTATTCACCCTCCCTCGCCAACGCCCTTGCGGCTTGGCGTTTGCCCAGGTGGCGGAATTGGTAGACGCGCAGGTTTCAGGTACCTGTGGCCGCAAGGCCGTGGAAGTTCGAGTCTTCTCCTGG
>DAINCG010000223.1:0-7644 GCA_036732525.1 Pseudomonadota bacterium
CGCTCCATGATACGGCGGTATGCCCGGAGGTAGCCCCGATCGTAGGCGGTTTCCTCGTCGACCGGCGCGCCGGGCTTGAGCGCCCACATGCAGAACAGGATCAGCGCCGTGAGCGCAATCGCCCAGGAGGCCAGCAGCGAAATCGCGACGACCAGGGAGATCGAGCGGGTATATTCCCCGGCGCCCCCCGGCATCAGCATCAGCGGCATGAAGGCGAAGATCGTCGTGAGGGAGGCGGCGAGCAGCGGCCCGCTCATCTCTCGGCCGACGGCCTTCGCCGCGTCCCGCCGGTCCTCCCCCCGGGCCAGTCTGGCCTGGAGCTCCTCTGCGATGACGATGCCGTTGTCGACGAGCAGGCCGAGCGAGATGATCAGCGAGGCGAGCGACATGCGCTCCAGGTCTATGCCGACCATCCGCATGATCAGAATGGTCGAAACCATCACCAGCGGGACCATGGCGCCGACCAAGAGACCGGTGCGCAGGCCGAGAAACGCGACGACGACGGCGAGCACGATCAGCACCGTCTGCCAGAGATTGTTCAAGACGCCGAAGACCGCCGCGTCGATCTCCTCCGGCTGGAACGTGATGAAGTCGAGCCGCATGCCGATAGGCAGCGCCATGCCGGCTTCGGCGATGAACGCGGTCAGGCTTTCGGAAAAGGCGCCGGCGTCGAAGCCGTCGATCATCGAGACGGCGATCACGATCGCCGGCGCCCCGTTGTAGAAGGCCTCCGTCGCCGGCGGGTCCCGGTAGCCGAGCGATATCCGGGCGATGTCGCTGAGATAGAGGGCGGCGCCGTCGGAATCGGGCAGGGCGATCGGCAGATTGCGGATGTCGTCGATCCCGTCGAAGTCGCCGGTCGGCTGAACAACCAGCGACTGACCGTCCGCCTCGATCTGGCCGCCGGGTCGGATGACGTTCTGGTTCTGCACCGCGCCGACGATTTGATCGGGGTCGAGGCCGAGCTGGGCGAGACGGACCGTGTCGAATTCGATGAACACTCGGCGTTCGCGCACGCCGTAGAACGTCACCTTGCGCACCCCGTCGACCGCGGCATAGAGGCTGCGCCTGAGCTGCTTCGCCGCGGCATGCATCTCGCCATTGTCGAAGCCTTCGCCGGTCAGCGCGATCGTCGCCATGGCGACATCGCCCCGGTCCGTGTCGACGAAGGGCCCGCTCGTGCCGTCCGGCAGGTCGCCTGCGACTTCGCTCATCTTGTCGCGGAGATCGTTCCAGATCGGATCGAGGTCGACATACGCATCGGCGACGGTGACGTTGATCAGCGCCTGGCCGGTGCTGGAGGTCGAGCGAATCTCGTCAACCTCCGGGATTTCGCGGAGTTTTTCTTCGAGCGGCAGGGTGATGAGCTGCTCCACCTTCGCCGCCGGCATGCCGGGAAAGCGCGCCTGAACGGCGGCTTCGCGGATCGTGATCTTCGGGTCTTCGCGGGACGGGTGGGTCAGGAAGCTGACCGGGCCGGCAAGTAGCGCCAGCAGCACCAGCGCCAGCAGGAACATCGGATTGGCGAGCGCGAAGCGGGTCAGCATGACGAATGCGCGCTAGCGCAGCGCGGCCGGGTCGAGCAGACGCGCCGGCATGCCGTCGTAGAGGAGGCTGACGCCGGCGGTCGCGATCACCTCGCCCTCGCGGATGGGCCCGACAATGTGGAGCATGTTGTCGCGAACATTGACGACGTCGACCTTGCGGGCGGAGAGCCGTCCATTCTCGAAGACGAACACCGTGCCGCCCTGGTCGCCGGTCTCCGGCTTCAACGCGGCGATGGGCACCGCGAAGGCGTCGTCGGCCTCCGACGTCTCGAACTCGAACATCACCTGGGCGCTCATGCCCGGCCGTAGCGTTTGGGGCGAGCCTTCGAGGCGGACGGTGACCGGATAGGCGTTGGCGCCTTCGGCCAGCGGCGCCACCTCGGCGACGACGCCGTCGATCGGGCCGGGCTGCGCCAGCGGGATCGCGACCTTGACCGCGTCGCCGACCGCGACGCGCGTAATCAGCGTCTCCGGCAGACTGAGACGCACCTCGTTCTGGCCTTCGGTCTGGAGCACATAGATCGTCTGGCCGGTCGCGACCTCTTCGTAGGGATCGACCGCGCGGCGGGCGATGACGCCCGCGAACGGCGCCTTCAGCGTAGCCTTGGCGAGATCGCGCTTGGCGATGCGGTACTGGCTTTCCGCGACGCCGAGCGCGCCCCGGGACGTCTTCACGCTGGCGAGGGCGGATTCGTAGTTCGTGCGGGTCGCATAACCGCGGTCGAACAGCGTCTTTTGCTGATTGAATTTACTCTGGGCGTCGGCAAGCGTGGCCTCGGCGCGGGCGAGTTCGCTTTCGGCGCTCGCAAGTCGCAGCCGCAAGGGCTCCGGATCGAGGCGGGCCAGAACGTCGCCGGACGTGACGGCGTCGCCGACCGATTTCTCCAGCGCGACTACCTGACCGCCGGTCTGAAACGCGACGTCGGCAGACGTGCCGGCGGCGACGACGCCGGATATCCGTCGCATTTGGGCGCCTGCGCCTTGCTCCAGCGTCATGTACTTGATGGCGCGCACGGGCGGCGGCGCCGCCGCCTCCGGCGCGTCGTCGCAACCGCCGATCGTCGCCAGGCAGGCGAGGCCCGCTATCGCCCTGAAGAGTCGGCCGGACTGCATCCGCGCCTCCGTAACGGACCCATGCGCCCGACGATAGGTAGCGCGACCGGTGCCGCAGCGCCAGAGCATGCGGCGGCGACGGCGGCGGCTGTTGAAATTACCGAATAAAGTTCATAAAATGTTCGCTTGGCGGTTTGGCCTGTGCACAGTTCGAGATAGACGGGCCAGTCATCCGCATGTAGGGTGCCAGTAATCGTTGGGCACAATATGTAGACGCGGGTTGGGGAAAATCTTGTCCCCAGCTTGTGGATGGAGCGGCAGTCATGGACGGAGCGGGGCGGATTTCTGCGGATGCCGGCGCCAATGCGGCTCTGGATAAGGCTCTGGATATCGAGCGGACGACGCTGTCGGCGCACGCCCTCGGCGGCGAGATCGGCCGCGACGTCTTCCAGAACGAACGCGGCGTCACCGTCCGAATGGACCGGTCGCGCGACGCGGTGCTCACCACGTTCGGCAAGGCGACGCTGGCCGACCGTTACTTGCTGCCGGACGAATCCTTCCAGGACCTGTTCGCCCGCGTCGCTGGTCATTTCGCCGACGACACCGCCCATGCCCAGCGTCTCTACGACTACATCTCGAACCTGTGGTTCATGCCGGCGACGCCCGTGCTCTCCAACGGCGGCGCCAAGCGCGGCCTGCCGATCTCGTGCTTCCTGAACGAGGCGAGCGACAGCCTGGACGGCATCGTCGGCCTCTGGAACGAGAACGTCTGGCTCGCGGCGAGAGGCGGCGGCATCGGCAGCTATTGGGGCAATCTCCGCTCGATCGGCGAGCAGGTCGGCCAGAACGGCAAGACTTCGGGCGTGGTGCCGTTCATCCGCGTGATGGACAGCCTGACGCTCGCGATCAGCCAGGGCAGCCTCCGCCGGGGTTCGGCCGCCGTTTACCTGCCGATCTGGCATCCGGAGGTCGAGGAGTTCGTCGAGATCCGTCGGCCGACCGGCGGCGATCCGAACCGGAAGGCGCTCAACCTGCACCATGGCGTGCTCGTCTCCGACGCGTTCATGCGCGCCGTTGAGCGCGACGAGGAATGGACGCTGCACAGCCCGAAGGACAACGCGCCGCTGCGCAACGTCTCGGCGCGCTCCCTCTGGATCCGCATCCTCCTGGCGCGCATCGAGACCGGCGAGCCCTACATCATCTATTCCGACACCGTGAACCGGCAGATGCCCGAGCACCAGAAGCTCGCCGGCCTCTCGGTCAAGACGTCGAACCTCTGCAGCGAGATCACGCTAGCGACCGGCGTCGACCACATGGGCGGCGACCGGACGGCGGTCTGCTGCCTCTCATCCCTCAACCTCGAGACCTATGACGCCTGGAAGGACCATCCGACCTTCATCGAAGACGTGATGCGCTTCCTCGACAATGTGCTGCAGGATTTCATCGACCACGCGCCCGACGAGTTCGCCAAGGCGAAATATGCCGCCATGCGCGAGCGCAGCGTCGGCCTTGGCGTGATGGGCTTCCATTCCTTCCTGCAGCAGAAGGGCATTCCCTTCGAAAGCGCCATGGCGAAGTCCTGGAACCTCAGGATTTTCAAGGAGATCCGCGCGGCCGCTGATGCGGCGTCGCACGCGCTGGCGGAAGAGCGGGGCGCGTGTCCGGACGCGGCCGACTACGGCGTGAAGGAGCGGTTCTCCCACAAGCTCGCGATCGCGCCGACGGCCTCGATCTCGATCATCTGCGGCGGCGCCTCGCCCGGCATCGAGCCCAATGCCGCCAACAGCTTCACCCACAAGACGCTGTCCGGCTCGTTCGGCGTCCGCAACCGGTATCTAGAGCGGCTGCTGGAAAAGCATGGCCGGAATGATCCGGAGACCTGGTCCTCGATCACGACGCGCGAGGGATCGGTTCAGCATCTCGATTTTCTCAGCCAAGACGAGAAGGACGTCTTCAAGACCGCCTTCGAACTCGACCAGCGCTGGGTGATCGAACTGGCCGCCGACCGCACGCCCTATATCTGCCAGTCGCAGTCGGTGAACCTGTTCCTGCCGGCGGACGTCCACAAGCGCGACCTTCACCAGCTGCATTATCAGGCATGGAAGAAGGGCATGAAATCGCTTTACTATTTGCGATCGAAGTCGCTTCAGCGCGCGGACATCGTGAGCCGCGTCGGCGCGGCGCCGGTGGCGATGTCGGTCGAAGGCGGCGACCTCGACTACGAAGAATGTCTCGCCTGCCAGTAGGCGTGCGCTAGACTCAATTCTCTGGGACACTGCAGGAGGCGCCGGCATGCCGCTTCTCGACGCCAAGGCGACCTACAAGCCGTTCGACTATCCCTGGGCCTACGAGGCCTGGCAGACGCAGCAGCGTCTGCACTGGCTGCCGGAGGAGGTCCCGCTCGCCGACGACGTGCGCGACTGGGGCCAGAAGCTGACGGAGAGCGAGCGCAACCTGCTCACCCAGATCTTCCGCTTCTTCACCCAGGCGGATGTCGAAGTGAACAATTGCTACATGAAGCACTACTCGCAAGTCTTTGAACCGACAGAGGTTCAGATGATGCTTGCGGCGTTCTCCAACATCGAGACGATCCACATCGCGGCCTACAGCCACCTGCTCGACACCATCGGCATGCCGGAGATCGAATATTCCGCCTTCCTCCACTACAAGGAGATGAAGGACAAGTACGACTACATGCAGCAGTTCGGCGTCTCGACGCCGGCCGATATCGCGATGACGCTCGCCGTGTTCGGCGCGTTCACGGAGGGCCTGCAGCTCTTCGCCAGCTTCGCGATGCTGCTGAACTTCCCGCGTTTCAACAAGATGAAGGGCATGGGCCAGATCGTCGCCTGGTCGGCGCGCGACGAGACGCTGCACGCCAACTCGATCATCCGGTTGTTCCGCACCTTCATCCGCGAGTATCCGGACGCGGCCCGGGGCCTGGAGCCCAAGCTGCAGGAGGCGCTGCGGACCATCGTCGCGCACGAGGACGCCTTCATCGACCTGTCCTTCGGCCTCGGCCCGATCCAGGGCCTGACGGCGCCCGAGGTGAAGGACTACATCCGTTATATCGGCGACATGCGCATGGGGCAGCTCGGCTACAATCCGATCTTCGGAATCGAGCGCAACCCCTTGCCCTGGATGGACGAAGCGCTGAACGGGCTGGAGCACGCCAACTTCTTCGAGAACCGCGCGACCGAGTATTCCAAGGCCGCGACGCGCGGCACCTGGGAAGAGGCGTTCGCCTGAGGCGCCGATCCGTGTCATGCTTGGCGCGTGACCCGCGACGGAGCCTCATATGCTGTACGCCGCGACGAAACTTCTGCTCTACCTGTCCTGGCGCGTCTATCGGGCGTTCTCGGCCGAGAACGTCATGACCGTGCTGGGGCTTTGGTGCCTGATCGCGCCGCTGCTGCTCTGGATCTCCTGGTCTCAAACGGTCTTTCTGGTCATCCTGGGCTCCGCGCTGTTGAGCGCGGCGCTGATCTGCGCCATCGCCACGGACGTCTTTCGGCGCGCCGGCCGCGCGCTCAGAAATCGAGATTGGCGTAGTGGGGCGGGGGCTGGAAACCGGTCACGCGGTCGGCGAGCAGGGGACGGAAGCTCGGCCGGGACTTGATGCGCTGATACCAGAGCTTGGCGCCGTCGAACCGGTCCCAGGGCACGTCGCCGATGAAGTCGAGCGTCGAGAGATGCGCGCCCGCCGCGATGTCGGCGAGCGAGAAGTGGTCGCCCGCGAGCCACGTCCGCCGGTCGCAAAGCCAGCCGATATAATCCAGATGCGGCGGCAGGTTGGCGCGTCCGGCGCGCAGCGAGCCTGAATCGGGCGCGCCGCCGCCGGCCATGCGCTTCAAGACCTTTTCGCCATAGAGCGGCTGGGTCACCTCGGCGTTGAACTTGTCGTCGAACCAGGCGATCAGGCGGCGGGTCTCGGCCCGCTCCGCCGGCGTCGCCCCGATCAGCGGCGGCGTCGGCGCAATTTCCTCGATGAATTCCAGGATCGCCCAGGAATCGGCGACGACGGCGCCGTCTTCCAGTTCCAGCACCGGCACCTTGCCGGCCGGGTTGAGCGCCAGGAACGACCGGCTGCGCTCCCAGACCCGCTGTTCGCGGAGGTCGATCGGCAGGCCCTTCTCGCCAAGCGCCACCCGGACCTTCCGGCAGAACGGGGAGAGCGGCAGGTGGTGGAGAATCGGCATCTCGGCTCCGGCGCGGAGGCAAACGCCGAATCTTATAGACCCGTTGTTGCGTTAACGAAATCCGCCGAGCCGCCAGACGCGGAACGCCAGCCCAGGCGCCGCCAGGAGCGGCCAACGGCGCTGCCAGGGTTTCGCCTCGACCCGAACGCCGCTATGCCGCGCGACCTTCCAGAGGACATAGTCCAAGCCGCCTTCGAACGTGAAGATGGCTTTGGCAAGTCGCAGAATCGAAAGGATTTTCCCCAGAGTCCTCCGGCGCCGCCAGCGTCCGGGCGAACTGCGCGGGCGAATGCTTTCGGCCGCCAGCGCGGCATGGACGCGGTCATAGCGTTCCTGGTCCGCCCGATAGATCGCCTCGGCCCGTTCGGGTCCCTCCGCCCGCAGTTCGCTTGCATAGGTCAGGCGGAAGCCGTCCCGCCAGAAGTCGCGCGATTCGATTGTCCCGACCGGCCGTTCAGCGACTTCGCCGGCGAAGGTCCGCGCCGCCCGCGTCATGGACCGGACGACGCCCGCGCGCGCCGCATCGTCCGCCGCCCAGATCAGCGCTGCGGGCTGCGCGAACCGCGCCCAGACATAGGAGTGGAAAGTCTCGGGCCCCGCGAGGCGCCGGAAATGATCCAGCGAGAGAATGGCCGCCTTCGCCGCGAGCCGGCCGCGTGTGGTTTCCGCCTCGAAGTAGATCACGTTCGGCGGCAGCAGCCGGTTGGCGAGGCCGGAAAGCCGCCGGGGATAGCGGCCGACCAGCAGATAGACGTCAGCGACGGCGTCGGGCGACAAGCCGTCCCTGAGGCAGGAGCCGTAGAACAGGACTGCGCGGACATCTTCCGCCTGCAGGCGGGCTGCGG
>DAINCG010000223.1:7669-7949 GCA_036732525.1 Pseudomonadota bacterium
CGAGCTCCGTCGCCGCCGGTTCGACGGTCCGTTCGAGTTCCGCGGCGATCAGGTCTTCGAGGCTCACCGTCGCCGTCATCCGACGAGGAACCGAAAGGGCGGCGTCGCACTGAGCCGGAGCGGACGTTCGCGGTCCGCCATGAACATCTCGCCGTCGAGCGTCACGTCCCCCGAATAGGCGATTTCCAGGACTGGCGTCCGGCGGCTGACATAGCCCGGCTCCGGCGGCGGCACGTCGCGGGGGAAGAGCAGGGGACGGATATTACGCAGTAGGCGTTCG
>DAINCG010000224.1:0-7938 GCA_036732525.1 Pseudomonadota bacterium
ATGAACGGACCATGCGACCGCCGATTTTCGCTTCAAGCGAATCGGTTGCCGCGACACCGCAGCGGTAAGCCTGCCCGAGCGCGCCCGTGCAGCTCTGATCCGCTTCGGGCGCGTCGATGCCATGCAGCCGCACGCGCTCGCCGCCGATCTTGAGGGTGTCACCATCGACGACGCGGGCGAAGCCTTCGACGCTATGCCCTTCAGACCGGAGCCATGCACCGCCGCCCGAATTTGCGGCGACGCCGACGATTAGGCCTAATGCCAGCGCGACGAGGCCAAGAGGCGACCGGAACGGACTTCGACGCCGCCGGGGCCGGACAAGCCGAAGCAGCGACGACGATTGGCGCGGCCGCCGCTTCGGCCTGGCGGCGCGGATAGACGATATGGATGCGCTGAGATGCCTCGTCATGCCGAAAACCTAGCCCGGCCTGATTAAAGGCACTACAACGCCGGCGCGGCCGATCGGGGATGCGCCCTCGCGGAAATCGCGCCCTCACGAAATCTTTTGGCGCAATAAGCTGCGCGTGCTCAGTGTCCGATCGAGGCATCTTAGCCTCGAAGTCCCGCAGAAGGTTGCTTTGGCGTCCACCAAAAAGCTGAGCGGCTTGGGCAAACATTCCTACAGATCGCTAGTGCCATGGCGTTCGCGCTGGAGACCGCAAAAGCATAAGGCTGGATAGCGTCGCCAATGGAAAGCTGGCCGTTGCGTTACCTACAGCGTTACCTATTTCGAGGCGGAAAATACCAAGATAGACCTAACCTATTGAAAGTATGGTGAGCGCGCTGGGACTCGAACCCAGGACCGACGGATTAAAAGTCCGTTGCTCTACCGACTGAGCTACACGCTCCCAACCGCCGGCGCGGGGCGGGACGGGCGGAAACTATGGTCCGGGCGGCGGGCGGTCAAGCGCGCCGGCCGGGCGGGGAAAGCGGCGGTTCAGTAAACCTTGGACGCGGCGCCCGAAAGCACCTTCTCGCCCTTGGAGAACCGGTCCTCCAGCGCGCGCTGGACATGCGGCGGCACGAAGGTCGAGATGTCGCCGCCAAGCCCGCCGATCTCCTTCACGAAGCGCGAGGAGATGAACTGGCACCGCTCCGACGCCATCAGGAACACCGTCTCGATGTCGTCGTTCAGGCGGCTGTTCATGCCAGTCATCTGGAATTCGTAGTCGAAGTCCGTGACCGCGCGCAGCCCGCGCACGATGCAGGTCGCGCCGTTCTTCTCCGCGTAATGCACCAGAAGCCCGTCCATCGACTGCACGACGATCCGATCGGCCAACTTGCGGTCGGGCAGATTGTCCGCCCATTCCTTGACCATGCCGATCCGGTCGCTAATGCCGAACATCGGACCCTTGCCGGCATTGATGGCGACGCCGACGATCAGCTTATCGACCAGCTTTGCGCCGCGCGAGATGATATCGAAATGGCCGTTGGTCGGCGGATCGAAGGTGCCCGGGTACAGGCCCACGATATCCGACATGTACTATCCCCCTACTCGCCGTTTGCCACGCGCGGGCGTCATTCCTCGACGGCCGCGCCCTCTTCGTCGCCTTCGCCGTTCTCCTTGAGCGGCGACACGCTGACGACGCGATCCCTCTGCGCGACGTCGAAAATCCTGACGCCCCGGGTCGACCGCCGCGCGATGCGGATGTCTTCCACCGGGCAGCGGATAATCTGTCCGCCGTTGGTCACGAGCACAAGCCCGTCCGATTCGCCGACCGGGAACGCCGCGACGACTTCGGCTGCCGGGTCGGCAAGGCCCATCAGTTCGATGCCTTTCCCGCCCCGTCGGGTGACCCGGTAGTCGTAGGCCGAGGTGCGCTTGCCGAGGCCGTTCGACGCGATCGTCAGGATGAACTGTTCGCGCCCCTTGAACTCTTCAAAAATCTCCGGCGGCAGGCCGCCGTCCTCGACCGGCTCGCCGCGGCGGAGCGCCGTCGACTGCTTCAGATAGGCGTCGCGTTCACCGATCGCGAATTCCGCGCCGTCGATAATCGAAAGCGAAATGACCTGGTCGTCCGGCGCGAGATCGATGCCGCGATTGCCCGTCGAGGAGCGGCCCGCGAAGACGCGAACATCCTCGACTGGGAAGCGGATACAGCGCGCCCGCGCCGTCGCCAGCAGGACATGATCGCCGGGCTCGCAGAGCCGGACGCCGATCAACGCGTCATCCTCGCCGAGCTTCATCGCAATCTTGCCGTTCGCCATGACGCTGGCGAAGTCCGACATCAGGTTGCGGCGGACATTGCCGGACCGGGTCGCGAACATGACGTTCAGGCGGTCCCACTCGTCCG
Organism: Pseudomonadota bacterium; assembly: GCA_036732525.1. Lineage (GTDB taxonomy): Bacteria > Pseudomonadota > Alphaproteobacteria > Bin95 > Bin95 > VMCJ01. The sequence continues at coordinate 2,295 of DAINCG010000224.1, forward strand.
GGTTTTCCGTGAGCGGCAGCACGGCGGAGATGTACTCGCCTTCTTGCAGCGGCAGAAGTTGGACCAGCGGCCGGCCGCGCGACTGCGGCGCGCCGAGCGGCAGCTTGTAGACCTTCAAGCGATAGACGATGCCGCGTGTCGTGAAGAAGAGCACCGGCGCGTGGGTAGAGGCGACGAAGACATCGCGCACGAAATCCTCGTCCCGCATCGACATGCCGGACCGGCCCTTGCCGCCGCGGCGCTGCTCCCGGTAGTCCGTGAGCGCCGTTCGCTTGACGTAGCCGTTCGCCGTCACGGTGACGACCATGTCCTCGCGCTGGATGAGGTCTTCGTCGTCCTGGTCGGCGCCGCCCTCCTCCAAGCTGGTGCGACGCGGATTGCCGAAGCGTTCCTTCAGCTTCTCCATCTCTTCCCGCATCACCGCGAAGAGATGCGCGCGGCTGCCGAGGATTTCGAGATACTCGCGGATGCGGCTCGCGGTTTCCGCCAACTCGTCCGCGATCTTCTCGCGCTCGAGGCCGGTCAGGCGGTGGAGGCGAAGATCCAGGATGGCGCGAGCCTGCGCCTCGCTCAGCCGGTAGCCTTCGTCGGTCAATGCGCCCTTGTCCGCCTCGCCGACCAGCTCCACCAGCGGCCCGATGTCCGGCGCCGGCCAGGCGCGCGCCAGCAGCGCCTCCCGGGCCGCAGCGGGATCCGGCGCAGCGCGGATGACGGCGATCACCTCGTCAATGTTCGCGACCGCAACGGTCAGGCCGAGCAGGATGTGGCCCCGCTCCCGCGCCTTGCCGAGTTCGTGCTGGGTGCGTCGGGCGATGACCTGCTCGCGGAAGGTGACGAAGGCCTGCAGGACATCCTTCAGCGACAGCAGTTCCGGCCGACCGCCATTCAGCGCCAGCATGTTGACGCCGAACGTCGTCTGCAGCGCGGTATGCCGGAAGAGCTGGTTCAGAACGACCTCCGCGTTGGCGTCGCGCTTCAGGTCGATGACGACCCGCACGCCATGCCGGTCGCTCTCATCGCGGAGTTCGGCGATGCCCTCGACCAGCTTCAGCGCCGAGACCTCGGCGATGCGCTCGACCAGTCGGGCCTTGTTCACCTGGTAGGGGACTTCATGGACCAGGATGGCGTTGCGACGGAGGTCGATTTCCGTCTTCGCGCGCATGATGACGGAGCCGCGGCCAGTGGCGTAGGCCTGCCGGATCGCGCCCCGGCCCATGATCAGGCCGCCAGTGGGAAAGTCCGGTCCCGGCAGATGCTCCATCAGACCGTCGAGGTCGATGGCCGGGTTATCGATCAGCGCCAGCGTCGCGTCGATCACCTCGCCCAGATTGTGGGTCGGAATGTTTGTCGCCATGCCGACCGCGATGCCGCCGGCGCCGTTGACCAGCAGGTTCGGAAATTCCGCCGGCAGCACGACCGGCTCGTTGTCGGACTCGTCGTAGTTCGGCTGGAAGTCGACCGTGCTCTTGTCGATGTCCGCCAGCAGCGCTTCCGCCGCATTGGCGAGGCGCGCTTCGGTGTAGCGCATCGCCGCCGGCGGATCGCCGTCCATCGAGCCGAAATTGCCCTGGCCCGCGATCAGCGGCAGGCGCATGGAGAAGTCCTGCGCCATGCGCACGAGCGCGTCGTAGATCGCGGAATCGCCGTGCGGGTGGTATTTGCCCATCACGTCGCCGACGATGCGCGCGGACTTCCGGAAGGGCCGGCTCCAGTCGAAGCCGCCTTCGCGCATGGCGTAGAGGATCCGGCGGTGCACCGGCTTCAGGCCATCCCGGACGTCGGGGATCGCCCGGGCCACGATCACGCTCATCGCGTAATCGAGATAGGAACGCTGCATCTCCTCTTCGATGGAGACGGCGCGCACCTCGTCGGACCGCGGCGGCGAGGTATCTGACAAAGGGTGATCTCCCAGGGAGTCCGGGCGCGCCCACGCCCGGCGATTCTGCGCGGAGTATAGCCCGTCAGGTCACAAAACTGAAATCGCCACGGGGGCGCAAATGGCGGATTTCCGCCTCAGCGCCGCCGATAGGCCGCGAGCGAGCATGCTTCAAGCACGCCCTCCGGCCCGCGCCGCTCGATCCGCAGCGCCAGGCCAAGCTTCGGCGCATAGGCGATGTCGGCGATCTCCTCGCGCACGAAGCCCTCCGCGGCCGAGGCGAGCGGCAGCGGGTCGCCCTGACCGTCGACATAACGGCTGCGCCGTTCCTCAATCCGCACGACCGCGACCTCGCCAAGTCCGCTCGGGGCGAAACTCGCCGCGCGATCGCCGACCGAAATCTCGTAGCGCCATTCATAGGCCTCGCGCGCGCCGTCGAGCGCCGCCTCGGCATAGTCCGCGATGATCGGATCGCCCGTCGGCAGCTCCTGGAGCGTGCGCAGCGAACCGGTCAGGCGGCGGAACTTCGAAGCCCCTGCCCCGCCCACGCGCTCCCGGTAGAGCGTCGCGGTCGCGAGTTGCCAGGGGTATCGCACCACGCCAATGCGTTCTGGCCCGATGCGCTGCTCGATCCTGTACTCGCCGTCGCCGAAGCCTGTCACCGAGAACTCGACGCGGCCCGCATCTCCGACCGAACAGTCATAGGCGCCCGATACGCCGACGATGTCGGTTTCGCCGCCGGGGGCCAGGGGCGATGCCTGCGCCGCAGCCGGTCCCGTCGCGGCGGCAAATCCAAGAACCAGAAAGACGCCTGCGACGACGCGCATGTTCGCCCACCCCTTAGAACGGGATGTCGTCGTCGAGGTCCATCGGCGCAGATCGCCCGGCGCCCGCCGGGGCCGGCGAACGCCCGCCGCCCCCACCGGAAGAGGAGGACGACGCGCGCTCGCCGCCATAGTCGCCGCCGCCGCTCCCGTAGTCGCCGCCGCCGGCATAGTCCCCGCCGCCTTCGCCGCGGCTGTCCAGCATGGTGAGTTCGCCGCGGAACCGGCCAAGCACGACCTCCGTCGAATAGCGGTCCTGACCCGATTGATCCTGCCACTTCCGCGTCTGCAGCTGGCCTTCGAGGTAGACCTTGCTGCCCTTCTTCAGAAACCGCTCCGCCACATCGACGAGATTCTCGTTGAAGATCACGACCCGGTGCCATTCCGTCTGCTCGCGCCGCTCGCCGGACTGGCGATCGCGCCACCGCTCCGACGTCGCGACCGATAGCCGCGCGAAGCGCCGGCCGTCCTGGGTCTGCGTGAATTCAGGGTCGCGGCCCAGATTGCCGACGAGAATGACCTTGTTGACGCTGCCCGACATACCGCTATCTCCCGGAGCGACTGCGCCGCGACGCAACGTTTCGACGCGACTTTTCGTTCAGATTATGTTCTACAACAGCATAACCCTCACGGCGCGCCGCCGCCACCTGCAGCCGGCAGACTTGTCCACATGCCGGCGATGGACGCGGACCCGGAACGCCGCCTAATTGCCGCCGAACGCAGGAGCAGACGACGCCGATGGACGCCACGCCGATCGATACGCCCGGCCTACGTCGCATCTCCGTGCGCGGCGCGCGCGAGCACAATCTGAAGAACGTCGACGTTGACCTGCCGCGCGACCGGCTGGTGGTGATCACCGGGCTTTCCGGATCGTGCAAATCGGCGCTCGCCTTCGACACGATCTACGCCGAAGGCCAGCGCCGTTACGTCGAGAGCCTCTCCGCTTACGCCCGCCAGTTCCTGGAACTGATGAGCAAGCCGGACGTCGACCTGATCGAAGGCCTGTCGCCCGCGATTTCGATCGAACAGAAAACGACGTCGCGCAACCCGCGCTCCACCGTCGGCACGGTCACGGAAATCTACGACTACATGCGCCTGCTCTGGGCGCGCACGGGCGTGCCTTATTCGCCCGCGACGGGCCTGCCGATCGAAAGCCAGACCGTCAGCCAGATGGCCGACCGGGTCATGGAGATGCCGGAGGGGACCCGGCTCTATCTCTTGGCGCCGATCGTGCGCGGCCGGAAGGGCGAGTTCCGCAAGGAACTGGCGGATTTGGCCCGGCGCGGCTTCCAGCGCGTCAAGATCGACGGCGAGGTCACGCTGATCGAAGACGCGCCGGCCCTGAAGAAGAACTTCAAGCATGACATCGACGTCGTCGTGGACCGGTTCGTCGTGCGTCCGGACGCCGCCGCGCGCCTCGCGGATTCGCTGGAGACGGCGCTCGGCCTGACCGACGGGCTGGCGGCTGTCGAGAACGCCGACGACGGAACGGTCACGGTCTTCTCCAGCCGCTTCGCCTGTCCCGTCTCCGGCTTCACCATCCCGGAGATCGAGCCGCGCCTGTTCTCCTTCAACAATCCCTTCGGCGCGTGTCCGGCCTGCGACGGCATCGGCACGGAACAGCACTGCGACGCCGACCTGGTCGTGCCGAACCCGCTGCTGTCGCTGCGCGACGGCGCGATCGCGCCCTGGTCCGGCTCCAGCTCTTCCTATTACGAGCAGACGCTTGACGGCCTCGCCCGGCATTTCGGCGTCTCGATGAAGACGCCGTTCGGCGATCTGCCGGACGACGTGCGCCAGGCGATCCTCTTCGGCACGGGCGACGAAGTCGTGCCGATCAAATATGACGACGGCCTGCGCAGCTATTCGGTCAAGAAGCCGTTCGAGGGCGTCGTCCGCAATTTGGAGCGGCGCTGGCGCGAGACCGACAGCGCCTGGGTGCGCGAAGAGCTCAGCCGCTACATGACGGCGGCGCCATGCCATGTCTGCGACGGCAAGCGGCTGAAACCCGAAGCGCTCGCGGTCAAGGTCGACGGTCTCGACATCTCGGCCGCGGCCGACCACTCGGTCGCCGACGCGGCGAAGTGGTTTCAAAGCCTGTCGGAGACGCTGACCGCGAAGCAGCTTGCGATCGGCGAGCGCATCCTGAAGGAGATCAATGAGCGTCTGGGCTTCCTGGTCGACGTCGGACTGGGTTACCTGACGCTCAGCCGGAATTCGGGCAGCCTCTCCGGCGGCGAGAGCCAACGCATCAGACTGGCGTCCCAAATCGGCTCCGGCCTGACGGGCGTGCTCTACGTGCTCGACGAGCCGTCGATCGGTCTGCACCAGCGCGATAACGAGCGCCTGCTCGCGACGCTGACGCGCCTCCGCGACCTCGGCAATACCGTCATCGTCGTCGAGCACGACGAGGACGCCATTCGAACGGCCGACTATGTCATCGACATGGGGCCGGCGGCCGGCGTCCATGGCGGCGAGGTCGTCGCCCGCGGCACGCCCGAGGAGGTCATGGCCGCGCCGGAAAGCCTGACCGGCCAATACCTGACGGGCATGAAGCAGATCCCGGTGCCGAAGACCCGGCGACAGGGCGACGGACGGGCGCTCACCGTCGTCGGCGCGCGGGGCAACAATCTGAAGGGCGTCGACGCCGCCTTCCCGCTTGGCGTGATGACCGCGGTCACCGGCGTCTCCGGCGGCGGCAAGTCGACGCTGGTGATCGACACGCTCTACAAGGCGCTCGCCCGCCGCGTGATGAGCGCACGCGCGGCCCCCGCCGCGCATGACGACATCGAGGGCGTCTCCTTCATCGACAAGGTGATCGACATCGACCAGTCGCCGATCGGCCGCACGCCGCGGTCGAACCCGGCGACCTACACCGGCGCCTTCACGCCGATCCGCGACTGGTTCGCCGGCCTGCCGGAGGCGAAGGCGCGCGGCTACAAGC
>DAINCG010000225.1:0-737 GCA_036732525.1 Pseudomonadota bacterium
GATCAGGTCGTCGAGAACGAAGGCCGTGGCGATCGGCAGGATGGCGCCAATCAGGCCGAGCGCCGCCCCGATGACGATGATGGCCCCGAGTTCCCGTCGCATGACCGGCAGCAGGAACCGCGCCATGCCCGAGAGGCTCTCGATCCGGCCTGGCAACGGCGCATAGGGCGAATATGCGATGTCGTCGAGCCCTGCGGCGACGGCGTCCGTCACCCGCTCGCTCCGATCGGCGGCCGGGTCGAACAGGTCGTAGCCGCCGCGGCGCCAGATCAGCGCGACGGGCTCGGCGGGCGCGTCCGGATCGTCGTCCGCGCGCCGGAACGCGATCAGGCAGCCATGATCGGCCGTCCGCCAGTCCGCTGGCAGCACCACCTCCCTCAGGCGAACGCCGAGCGCCTGGGCGGCGACGGCGATGTCGTCCGCCCGTTGCAGACGCTCGCGCAGAACTGGCGTCAGGTTGGTCCCGGTCCCGAAGGCGCGCATCGCCGCCAGGAGCGCGCCGGCGGCAGGCGGCAGGCCCGCGACGCCGTCGCCGCCGCCGGTCTGCACGACGCTGTCGAGCCGGGCGAGGCCGGCCTGCACCGCCTCCGCCGCGCGGGCGCGCGACGCCTCGATCCGGCGGATTTCGGCGGCGTCCCGGTCTCGGTTCGCGGGCAGGTTGGTCGTGTCGGGCGTCATCGCGTCACGACTCGATCAGGCCGGCATAGCGCCCGCCCGCCGCCATCAGGGATTCGTGG
>DAINCG010000225.1:796-1539 GCA_036732525.1 Pseudomonadota bacterium
CCGGATGGTGCTGAGGCGATGCGCGATGATGACGAGCGTCGCGCCGCGCCGCCGGATGTTCCGGATGATCGCGGCTTCCGTCTGGGTGTCGAGCGCGCTGGTCGCCTCGTCCATGACGATGATGCGCGGATTGCCGGCGAGCGCGCGCGCGATCTCCATGCGCTGACGCTGTCCGCCGGAGAAATTCCTGCCCCCTTCCCCGACCGCGCTGTCGTAATTGCCGGCGCGCGCCGCAATCACGTCGTGGATTTCGGCGTCATGCGCCGCCTGGACGATCTGGGTCTCCGGGACCGTCTCGTCCCAGAGCGTCAAGTTCTCGCGGATCGTGCCTTCGAACAGCACGATGTCCTGGTCGATATAGGCGACCGCGCCCGCGAGCGCGCCGCGCGGCCAGTCCGCGAGCGGCCGGCCGTCGATCAGGACCCGGCCGGCGTCCGGCTGGTAAAGCCCGGCGATCAGTCGGCCGAGCGTCGACTTGCCGGACCCGGAGGCGCCGACGAGCGCGACGCTGCCGCCGGCGGGCAAAGCGAGGTCGAAGCCTTCGATCAGCGGCGGCTCCAGCGGCATATGCCCGAACGCCAGGTCCTCGACGTCGATCCGCCCCTGCGGCAACCGGTCGATGACGGCGTCCGGCCGGTTCGCCAGCGGGTCCGGCGGCTGGCGCAGCAGGTCGTCGGTCCGCTCGGTGAAGGAGCGCACCTCCTGCAGCTTCGTGCCAAGGCCGGTCAGCGCGACCACGGGCG
>DAINCG010000225.1:1573-6436 GCA_036732525.1 Pseudomonadota bacterium
GGAAGGCCACAAGTGTGCCGATGGTCATGTCGCCCTGGACGATCTTCAGGCCGCCGATTGTCAGCACCGCCGCACTGGTCAGCGCCGAGAGCAGGCCCGGCGTGGCTCGAATCGCCAGCAGCCGCGCGCCCATCTCCTGGCTCGCAGCGGTCAGGTTGGCGTGCAGGCCGGACCAGCGCGTGAAGAAGGCGTTTTCCGCGCCGGCGGCCTTGTAGGTCTCGATGTCCTGGATGCTGGTGAGTTCGACGCCCGCTAGCTTGCCGCCGTCGATGGAGATCTTGCGATGGCCATCGCTGATGACGCGCGCCGTCCGCAGGACGGCCCAGAGGTTCAGGACGCTCATGGCGAAGACGACGGCCGCGATCAGCGGGTCATAGACGATCATGAGCGCCAGGAAGAACGCGGCAGCGAGGAAATTCAGGCCGATCTGCGCGACTTCGTCCGTCAGCAGGCGGGCCAGGCCGTCGCTCAGGCTGAGGCGCGTCGCGATCTCGCCCGCATATCTGGCCCCGAAGAAGGCGGCGGGCAGCTTCAGGATGTGGCCGAACATCTCGCGCGCGCCGTCGACCGCGAGCCGCGTCTCCGCCTGGGCGAGCGTCCAGTTCTTCAACTCCAGGAGCACGAAGCGGATCACGGCCGTCAGCGCAAGTCCGATCGCGAGCGGCGTCAGCCAGTCCTCCAGCCCGCGCACCAGGACGAAATCGACGAAGACCCGCGACATGACCGGCACCGCAAGGCCCGGTAGCACGAGCGCCAGCCCCGCCAGCAGAATGAAGACGACGCCCGACCGCACGCCCGAAGCGCGGCGCGCCAGCGAGGCGAACAGGCTCGGCCGCTCGTCCGCCTCGATGAAGCTGTCGCCTTTGCTGAAGGTCAGGATGACGCCGGTGAAGCTCGCGTCGAACTCCGCCATCGGAACCTGGCGCCGGCCGCTCGCGGGATCGTTCAGATAGACCTTGCCGCGCCAGACGCCCTCGACGACGACGAAGTGGCAGAAGTCGACGAATGCGATGGCCGGCATCTGCAGGTCGGCCAAGTGGCGCGGCTCCGCCTTCAGCCCCTTCGCTTCCATGCCGTAGGCCCGCGCGGCCTTCAGGATGTTCGATGCCTTCGAACCGTCGCGCGAGACGCCGCAGTCCCGCCGCAGCGTCTCCAGCGGCACGAAGCGGCGATAGTGGCCGAGCACCATGGCGAGCGAAGCGGCGCCGCACTCCGCGGCCTCCAACTGCAGGACGGTCGGCGTCGCGCGCGGCGGGCGCATGCGCCTTTTCGGCGGCTCAGACATCGCCGACGCGGCTGAGGCCCGGGATCAGCAGGTCGATCAACGGCTGCCGGTCGACGATCACCTTGGCTTGCAGCGGCGTGCCCGGCAGCACGGGCGCGTCCGGGCCGCGGGAGGACGACCAGGCCAGGCCGCTCGGCGTCGCCGGATCGGTCTTGAAGCGCACGCGCACCTCGAAGGGGGCCGAGCCTGCCGCCAGTTCTTCCGCAAGCTGGTCGTTCTTCAGCGTGTTGCGCATGCCGGAGAGCGTGACCGGCACCGGTGAAACCTGCGTCACCTCAGCCAGGATGAAGCCGAATTCCTCAGACCGCACGGTGCTTGGCTCCACCTCGACCGGCATGCCGACGCGGACCCGCTTGCCGTCGGCCGGCGAGAGGTAGAGCACGCCGAGCGTCAGGCCCGCGTCCATGTCGACCGGCGCGAGCGTTGCAAGCGTCGCGCCCGACGCCACGACGTCGCCACGATTGACCCGCACCTCGACGACGCGGCCGGTATGGGGGCTCAGCGAAATGCGCTTCTCGGAAAGTTCGCTTTCGAGCTTCGCCGCCTCGCGGGTGAGGCGCTCCACCTTGCGTTCCTCGTCGATGATGGCGAGGCGCTGCTCGTTCTCGCGCCGGAGCCGCGCGAGATTGATCGCCTTCGCCTCGTCGTCCAGGGAGGCGAGACGCTCGTTCGCCTCGGCAAGCTGCAGTTCCGCCTCGATCAGCCGGTCGCGGATCGCGATCTTGCGCTCGACAAGGCCGCGGACGCTGCGGATCTTCTCGCCGAGCAGGGCGCGGCGGCGCGAGGACGCCGACTGGATCTGCCGGATCGTCGCGAGACGTTCGTCTTCGGCCTGGCGCTCCAAGTCGTCGGACCGGCGGTAGAACGCGCGCAGCTCGGCGAGCCGCGTACGGGCCTCCGTGAGCTCGGCTTCGGCGCTGGCGAGTTCGCGGGAGAGGTCGGAGCGCGAGAACGTCGCGACGGCGTCGCCCTCACGGATAATTTCTCCCGGCCTCAGAACCAGCGTCTGGATGCGACCGTCCGCGTCCGAGACGACTTCGAGAAGCCCTTCCTCCGGCAGCACGATCCCGCCGCCCGCGACCTTGACCGGCGCGTCCGCGACGACCGACCAGGCAAGCGCGAACAGAATTGCGAACACCGCGGCGCCGAGCGCGATCCAAACCGACCCGCTGACCAGTCGATAGGGCCGGTCCAGCCGCTCCGGCGAGGCCAACCGGTCGAGCGCCGCCTGTCGGAAGATCTGCTTCGCCATGGCCCGGCTGAACCCCCGTTACAAACTGACTTCGCTAACCGCCGGAAATTCGTCGATTATCCTAGGCGAGCGGCGATCCGGCGCCAACCGGAGAGCAGCCTTCCCTCGCTTGCAATGTGACCGGCGCTACCGTCCAATGCCCGCAACATCGACTGAGAACGGTGATTGAGATGGCGGAAGCGGACCGGGGCAAGACCGTCGGCATTGTGGGCGTCGGCGTCATGGGCGGCGGCATGGCGCGGAACCTGCTGAAGAAGGGCTGGCCGGTGGTCGCCTTCGACGTCAGCACGGCCGCGCTCGACGACATCGTCGCGCATGGCGCGGCGCCCGCCGGCTCGGCGCGGGAGGTCGCGGACCGCGCGGCCACGCTGATCTGCATGGTCGAGACGACCGATCAGGCCGAGATGGTCATCGTCGGCGAGGACGGCTTCCTGCCGGCGATCCGCCAGGGCGACCGTGTGCTCTCCACGGCGACGATCGACCCGAACGCGGTCAAGCGCTGGCGCGAAATGATGGTCGCCAAGGGGGCGGACCTTCTGGACGCGCCGGTTTCCGGCGGCGCCGAGCGCGCCGACAAGGGGGAGCTTTCCTCCATCGTCGGCGGCGAAGCCGGCGCGCTGGAGGACGTGCGGCCGGTGCTGGAGGCCTATTCGTCCCAGGTCTTCCACATGGGCGAGGTCGGCCAGGGCCTCGCCATGAAGCACTGCAACAACATGATGATCCAGACGACGACGGCCGCGCTCGCCGAAGCCTTCGTCATGGGCAAGAAGGCGGGCCTCGACCCGCAGAAGATGTACGACGTCATGCGGGTCTCGACCGGCGCCTCGACGGCGCTGGAGATGCGGGCGCCGCGCTTCATCTCCGGCGACTTCAAGCCGGGCGGGACGATCGACATCACCTTCAAGGACCAGAGCCTGCAGACGGAGTTCGCCAAATCGCTCGGCGTGCCCATGTTCATGGCCAACGTCAGCCTCCAGATCTACCAGATGGCGCGGGCTGCGGGGCTGAACAAGCTGGACGGCGCGTCCGTCATCACGCTCTACGAGAAGATGGCCGGCGTCGAAGTCGGCCCCCGCGACAAAGGATAAGGGAGCCCCCCGACATGGCCCTCGACGCCCCCGCCGAACTCTCCGAGCCGTTTCGCTGGCCGGAGGAAGGCATCTCCCGCGTGCCGTTCCGGCTCTTCTCCGACCCGGAAATCTATCGGCTGGAGCAGGAGAAGATCTTCCGCGGCCCGGTCTGGAACTTCCTCTGCATGGAGTTCGACGTCGCCGAGCCCGGCGACTTCAAGACGACCTTTGTCGGCGAGACGCCGGTCGTCGTGACGCGCGATCGGAACAGCGACGTCCATGCCATGGTCAATCGCTGCGCCCACAAGGGCGCGCTGGTCTGCCTGAAGAACAAGGGCAACGCCAAGACGCTGACCTGCGTCTACCACTCCTGGAACTACGCGCTCGACGGGCGGCTGGTCGGCCTCGCCTTCAAGAACGGCATCGGCGGCAAGGGCGGCATGCCCGAGGATTTCGACATGGCGGCCCACCGGCTGGAGCCGCTTCGGGTCGAGGTCTTTTGCGGCATGGTCTTTGGCACGTTTTCGGACGAGACGCCGTCGGTCGAGGACTATCTCGGCAAGACCATGGCGGATTTCGTGCGCCGCAATCTCGGCCGCAAGGTGAAGCCCTTGGGCGTGCAGAGCCAGATCATCCACAACAACTGGAAGCTCTACGCGGAGAACCTGCGCGACGCCTATCACGCGACGCTGCTGCACACCTTCTATACGACCTTCAAGGTGAACCGCCTCGACATGGACGGCGGCATCATCATCGCGCCGGACAAGTGGCATCACATCTCCTACGCCAAGCGCGCGACCTTCAAGGAGGACGAGGAGTACAAAAAGGCTGAGGTGCATTCCGCGAAGTACGAATCGAAGCTCGAAGGTCCGCAGCTCCTTGAAACCTGGGACGAGTTCGAGGACGGCATCACCCATTCGATCCAGGCCTTCTTCCCGAACCTCTGCATCCACTTCACGCTGAACTCGCTGTGTGTGCGTCACTATCTGCCGCGCGGCGTCGATAAGACGGAGCTGTTCTGGATCTACCTGGGTTATGAGGACGACACGCCCGAAGAGACCGAAAAGCGGGTGATGCAGGTCAACCTGACCGGATCCGCCGGCCTGGTTTCGATGGAGGACGGCTGCATCAACAACTTCGTGCAACGCGGCACGCGCGGCAGCGAGGACAAGCGCGCCTTCATGGAAATGGGCGGCCGCGACGCGGAATCGACGGAGAACTCCCGCGCGACCGAGGCGGCGATCCGGGGTTTCTGG
>DAINCG010000225.1:6450-6683 GCA_036732525.1 Pseudomonadota bacterium
ACGGCATGACCGCGCTCGACGATCCGGCGCTGCGCCAACGCCTGGAAGACCTGCAGACCGACTACGCCCACGCGATCGACGACGACCGGCTGGAGGACTGGCCGGGCTTCTTCCGGGAAGACGGCGTCTACAAGATCGTCACGCGGGAGAACTTCGCCGCCGGCCTCCCGATGGGCATTCTCTACTGCAACAGCCGGGGCATGATGTCGGACCGGGTGCTGGCTCTCAGGACC
>DAINCG010000225.1:6756-7915 GCA_036732525.1 Pseudomonadota bacterium
GCATGGCCGCACCAACTTCCAGGTGACGCGGACGATGGAGGACGGGCAGATGGACCTGTTCGCGGTCGGCCGCTATCTCGACCGGATCGACGTGTCGGCGCGCGCGCCGCTGTTCCAGGCTCGGCAGGTCGTCATCGAATCGCGCAGGATCGACGTGCTTCTTTGCTATCCGCTTTGACCGCCGACCCGGTCAGGCGCGCGGCTCATCAGGCCGCCGCGCTCCGTCAGGCTTTCCTGGTAGGCTGAAATCTCGGCCGCCGTCGGAAGCGGCGGGTCGGTCTTTACTGCGATCGGCGGGCCGCTGCGCAGGACATCGACGATCACGCGACAGCCCTCGCCCGGCGCGCTCTCGATCCAGAGGTCGCCGCCGTGCAGCGAAGCGAGCCGGCTCGCGAGCGGCAGACCGAGGCCCGGGCCGCGATCCGCCTGATTCAGTGTGGCATGCGGCTGGCCGAAAGGCGTCACCGCCTGGGCGGCCTGCTCGACCGTCATGCCGATGCCATTGTCCTCGACCATGAACCGCATCATGTCGCCGACCGGGTTGGCCGAAAGTCGGACATACCCGCCCGCCTGCGTGAAGCGAACCGCGTTCGTCAGAAGATTCAGCAGGATCTGCATGATGCGGCGTTGATCGGCGATGATCTTCGTGCCGCTGGTTGGCGGCCGCACTTCGATTTTCAGCCCGTGGGATTCGGCCTGGGGCGCGATCTGTCGTGCGGCGAGGCGCAGGATTTCCGGAACGTCGACGGCGCTGACCTCGATGTCGATGCGGTCCGCTTCGACCTTGGAGAGATCGAGCACGTCGTTGATCAGGCCAAGCAGATGATTGGCCGATTTGGTGATGTCATCGGCGTATTCGAGATATTTCGGATTGCGCACCGGCCCCAAGAGCTCGCTTGCGATCACTTCCGAGAAGCCGATAACCGCGTTCAGCGGCGTCCGCAGTTCGTGGCTCATGTTCGCAAGGAAGGTAGATTTCGCCCGGTCCGCGACCCGCGCCTGCTCCAGCGACGCCCGCAATGAGAGCTCATGCGCGCGAACGGCGTCAGCCATGTCGTTGAAGCTTTCGCTCAGAACGCCGGTCTCGGTGACGCCCCACCTGCCGGAGGACGGCGCGCGCGCGTCGGCGTCGCCTTCGCCGAAACGGCGCGCGGCGTCC
>DAINCG010000226.1:0-1288 GCA_036732525.1 Pseudomonadota bacterium
CACGATCACGACGCCGTCGCGGTCGAGCAGCGCGATGTCGCCGCTGGCGACAGGAAGGCCGCCGCAGACGATCGGCAGGCCGGCCGTGCCGGGGCCGGTCTTCGCCGGCGAGTTCGGCGTGGCGCCCATGGCGTAGACCGGCAGGCCGACCTCTTCGATGCCGATCAGGTCGCGCACCAGTCCGTCGGTCACAAAGGCGGCGACGCCCTTGTTCTTCATCATGCCGATGACGAGGTCGCCGACGACCGCCGTCATCGTGAACGCGTCCGCCTGGGCGACGATGACGTCGCCCGGCTCCGCGATCTCCAGCGCGCCGAAGACGCCCAGATTGTCGGCCGGGTAGCACTGGCAGGTGACGACGCGGCCCGCGACGGACGGCCCCGCCGGATCGAGCGGCTTGATGCGCCAGTCGAGCGCGCCGCGCCCGTCCATGCAGTCGACGACATGGCCGGTCTGAGCCTTGGCGATCGCCGCCAGCGCGGCCGGCGCGGGGCTCGGAATGCGCCGGCGCAGTTTCAAGATAGGCGGGTCGTCGATCATCGGGCGCAGTCTCCCCCTCCGGATTGCGTCGCTTTGACAGCAAGCCCGAGGCGCCGCCAGACTGCAAGCGACAAAAGAACATCGCCGCCCCAAGGAGGCTCGCCCCGCATGAATCCGGAACTTCTCCGTCTCGCCCAGGCCTGCGCCGAACTGCTGCGTGCGCGTGGCGAAACCGTCGCCGTCGCCGAATCGTCGGGCGGCGGGCTGATCTCCTCGGCCCTCCTCGCCGTGCCGGGCGCGTCCCGCTACTACCTCGGCGGCGCGGTCTGCTACACGGCGCAGGCGCGCCAGGCGCTGATCGGCATCAGTCAGTCGGACATGGACGACGCCGGCATCCGCTCCAGCTCCGAACCCTACGCGGCCCGCCTCGCGGAGCGCATTCGCATGCTGCACCGGGCTGACTGGGGTCTTGCGGAGACCGGGGCGGCCGGCCCGACCGGCAACCGCTACGGCGACAAGGCCGGCCACACCTGCATCGCGGTCGACGGCCCGTCCAACGCCGTCACGACGCTGGAGACGGGCGACGACGACCGGGAGCAGAACATGGTCCGCTTCGCCGCGGCCGCGCTCGGCGAGCTCTTGAAGGCGCTGCAGGACAGCCCTGCCGTCGCCTGATCAGGCGGTCGTCAGGACGATCGCCCCCGTCTTCTCGTCAAGCCGGCCCGCGACGCCGGGCGGCGCCAGGCAGGTCGCGTCGTATTCCTCGACGATGAACGGCCCTTCCCGGCCGGCCGCGAGATCGGACCGG
>DAINCG010000226.1:1370-5347 GCA_036732525.1 Pseudomonadota bacterium
GGGCGGTCGCCGAGGCCGCGGCCCGCGACCCGCAGCGTAATCAGCTCGACCGGCTCCGCGGCGCCGGCGCGGTGGCCATAGACGCGGGCGTGTTCCGCGCCAAAGGCTTCCGCGAGCGCGTCGAGGCCAGCGCGGCCCTCGCCGCCCGGCCAGTCAACTTCGAGCTCATGCGTCTGCCCCTTGTAGCGGAGGCTGGCGGAGCGGCGGACGTCCTGCGTCGCGCCGACAAAGCCTTCGGCGGCTAGCTGCTCCTGAGCTTCGGCTTCAAGCGTCCGCCAGGCCGCTTCGATCTCCGCCGGATCGGCGTCGGCGAGGACGCGGCGCAGTGTGCGGCCGTAGTGGTGCTCGACGTCGGCGTAGATCAGCCCGAAGGCGGAGAACAGGCCCGGCGCCGGGGGCGCGATCACCTTCGACATGCCGAGTGCGGCCGCCATGTCCCAGCCGAACAGCGGGCCATTGCCGCCGAAGGCGAACAGGCTCGCCTGCCGGGGGTCGCGACCGCGCTCAACGGTGACGGCGCGGATGGCGCGCATCATGTTGGCGACCGCTATCCGGCGCGCGCCGAACGCCGCGTCCTCCAGCGAGAGGCCCAGCGGATCGGCGACGGCGGACTTGAAGGCCTGCCTGGCCGCTTCGAGGTCAAGCGGCCGCTCCCCGCCGGCGAGCCCGGCCGGGTTCAGATATCCCAGGATCAGATTGGCGTCCGTCACCGTCGGGCGGGTCCCGCCCATGCCGTAGGCGACGGGTCCCGGTTCGGCGCCGGCGCTCTCCGGTCCGATCTTCATGGCGCCGCCCGCGTCGACCCGCACGATCGAGCCGCCGCCGGCCCCCACCTCGGCAAGATCAATGGCGCGGGTCTTCACCGAATAGCCTTGGCCCGTAAGCAGTCGTGAGGCCTGGATCGCCTCCCCGCCGACCTGCAGTTCCTCCGCCCGCTCCGCCCGGCCGTCGACGACGAGGGCCGCCTTCGCGGTCGTCCCGCCCATATCGAAGGAGACGATGCTGCGCTCACCGAGCGGCGCCGCGAGCGCCTGGGCGCCGACGACGCCGCCGGCCGGGCCTGATTCGATGATGTGGACGGGGAACTGCGCGGCCGCCGCGGCCGGCGTCAGGCCGCCGGAGGACTGCATCAGCGACAGCGGCGCCCGCATGCCGGAGGCCTTCAGGCCCGCTTCCAGCGACTTCAGATATGCGCCGACGACCGGCAGAACATAGCAGTTCACCACCGTGGTGGAGGTCCGCTCGTACTCCCGGATCTCCGGCAGCACGTCGGTCGAGATGCAGCAGGCGACGCCGGGCGCGCGTTCGGCGATCAACTCGCGCATGGCCTGTTCGTGCGCCGGATTGGCGTAGGCGTTGATGAAAGCGACCGCGATCGCCTCGACGCCCGCCGCGACCAGCGCATCGACAGCTTCGGCGGCGGCGGCCAGGTCGAGCGGCTGGGCGACATTGCCCTCCGCATCGATTCGCTCGGGCACGGTCAGTCGAAGGCGGCGTGGGACGAGCGGCTTCGGCTTCTCCCAGGCGAGATCGTAGAGGCGCGGCATGCGGAGCGTGCGAATCTCCAGAACGTCCCGGAACCCCGCCGTGCCGATCAAGCCGACCCGCGCGCCGCGACGCTCCAGGATCGCGTTGGAGGCGACGGTCGCGCCATGTCGAATTTCCGTGACGTCAGAGGGCGCTAGGCCCGATTCCTGAAGCGCCAGCGCGAGGCCCTCGACGATCGCCCGCGCGTAGTCGTCGACGCTAGAAGACACCTTGCGCACCTGCAGCCGGCCTTCCGGCCCGAGGAGCACGATGTCTGTGAATGTGCCGCCGATATCGACGCCGATCCGCCAGTCGCTCAAGCCGCGGGCTCCCGGGTAAAGGGCTGCGGCGCAGGACCGCGCGACTCGCGCTTGGCAGCGCGGGCGGCGTCAGTCCGGGCGGCGTCGACCGCGTCGTCCGCGATGGCGACGCCATAATCCCTGAGCGCGCCTTCACGGGAGACGAAACCGTCGCGCACGTCCTCCAGCACCTTTTCCGGCGGCCGATCGAGCGGATCGCCCCAGCCGCCGGGGCCGGCCAGTTCATGGCGCAGCACGTCGCCCCGCCGGACGTCCATCGTGAATTTCGGCGACAAGGACCGTTCCTCCGGCGTGTCGGGATTGAGGGCGTTCCGGGCGAAAGCGCCCGCCGCGCCGCCATAAAGGCCGTAGGGCCGGAACGCGGCCCGATCGGCGCGGACCTGCAGGCTCGCCCGCTCCGCCTTGATGCGGTAGTCGCGGCCGAACGGCGCGCCGCCACGATGGAGACCGGCGCCCGCCCGGTCGGTCAGAAACTCGTAGCGCAGGATCTCGACCGGATGCTCGGCCTCGGTGATTTCGACGGACTGCGAAGCCATGTTCGAGAATATGTTGGCATTGCCCTCGAGCCCGTCGGCCCAGGGACGCGCGCCCCATGCGCCGCAGGTAAAATCCACATAGACGAAGGGCTTGAGGTCGTCCGTCCATCCGCCGATGGAGATTCCGGTATTGCCGCCGTCGGACGCCGCCATCACCCGGTCGGGCGCCATCAGGGCCAGTGCGCCCAGTGCGCAATCGATCATGCGGAAGCCGGTCAACCCGCGCGCGGCGCAAGCGCCCGGCAGGCGCATGTTCGCGATGGTGCCAAGGGGCGCCTTCACTTCGATCGCACGGAAGAAGCCTTCGTTGGTCGGGATATCCGCGTCGAGGACGCACCTTAGCGCGCAATAGCTCGCGGCCTGGGTGTAGGAGAAGGTGTTGTTGATCGCGCCCCGGACTTGGGGATTGGATCCGGTCCAGTCCGCCTCCATGCGATCCCCGGTCTTGCGAAAGGTGACGTAGAGCCGGATCGGCTTGCCGAGTTCGACGCCGTCGTCGTCGATCCAGTCTTCGAACGCCCACTCGCCGTCCGGCAGCCGGGCAATGGCGTCGCGGGTCAGGCGCTCGGCGTAGTCGATCAACTCGTCGATCATATCGGCGACGCGCGCCCGGCCATATTCCTTCACGATTTCAAGGAATTGCCGCTCGGCGATGTGGCAGGCTGCGAGCTGCGCGCGCATGTCGCCCTCGACCTGGACCGGCAGGCGGACATTCGCCCGGATCAGGTCGAAGATCGTTTCGTTCGGCTTGCCGGCGACGAAAAGCTTGGTCGGCGGGATGCGCAGGCCTTCCTGGTAAATCTCGGTCGAATCGGCTGCGTTCGAGCCCGCGACCCGTCCGCCGACATCGGAGTGGTGGCAGATTGTGGCGGCAAATGCGACGCGTTCGCCTTCGTGGAATATCGGCTTGAAAATAAAGAGATCCGGCAAATGCATGCCGCCGCTATAGGGATCGTTCAGGCAGAGCACGTCGCCTTCGACGATGTCCTTGCCGAACCGCTGGATCGCCGCCTTGAGCGCCGTCGGCAGCGACCCCAGGTGCCCCGGCAGCGTCAGGCCCTGCGCCACGAGCCGGCCCGAGCCGTCGCAGAAGGCCGTCGAGAAGTCCATGTTGTCCTTGAGGACGCCCGAATAGGTGGTTCGGGTGATGGTCAACGCCATCTCGTCGGCGATCGCGGTCAACGCGTTCTTGAAGAGCTCAAAGGCGACGGGATCGGCGATCCGTGCGGGCGCGTTCACGCGTCGTCTCCGCCGAGCAGCGCTTCCAACTCACGCCATTCCCGGGCGCTCATGCCGCTTGTTTCCTGCGTGACCGCCTCGCCCTTCAGCCGCCGACGCACGACGTCGAGGCCTTGCCGGGAAAGTTCCGCGCCATGCAGTCGATAATCCTCAAAGGCGCGCGCGGCCAATGGCGTCCAGCGCTCGACGACATCGCGGAGAATATCGGCATAGACGCGGATTTCGTACTGAGCATGCGGATCGGCGCGCAAAGATATGAAATGAAAGAGATTGTGGAGGTCTGTCTTCCAGTACCACTGGGTATAGGCGGACAGCGGCAAGCCGATGCGCGCCAACTCGCGCGCGAGGCCCGGGC
>DAINCG010000226.1:5360-7870 GCA_036732525.1 Pseudomonadota bacterium
GACCGGCGCGCCGGCCGCGTCCGCGTTCAGGAGATGCTCGTAGCTCTCGAACGCTTGCGCGGCGTCCCGACGCAGCACGTCGAGCGTCGCGGCCGCTGCATCCCCATCGAACGCCGCCCCGCGGCCCTGATTGTTCGTCGTCGACTGCGCGGCGAGCTGTTCGGGCGCCGGCGTATAAAACTCTTTATCCAGAATGGAATAGCGCGCGGAATACTCATTGACGTTCGCCGTCCGATGGCGAATCCACTGGCGCGCGACGAAGATCGGCAACTTCACATGCAACTTGATCTCGCACATTTCGAAGGGCGAGGTGTGCCTGTGCCGCATCAAATACCGGATAAGCCCTTCGTCCTGGCTGATTTTCCGCGTCCCCTTGCCATAGGATACGCGGGCCGCCTGCACGATCGCCGCATCGTCGCCCATATAGTCCACGACGCGCACGAAACCGTGGTCGAGCACGGGCAGCGCCTGGTAGAGGATCTCCTCGAGGCGCGGCGCCGTCGCACGGCGCGTCGGCTGGGACTCGTCCCGCGCGGCGTCGATATCGGCGGCGGCTGTGTCGGTCATTCGGGTCATCGTCCGCCCGTCCCCTCGAATCCATGCAATATCTTCGTCAGACTGCCCTTTTATCATGGGCCCGCAAGGCGTATATTGTGTGCTGTGGGGCTTCGGCCCGACTATGGCGATAAACGCTGCATGGAATAAGCGTTACGGACCCGGGGGCAGTACCCGGCGCCTCCACCAATCTGTTTTGCCGGCGGTTGTCGGCCGGCGATTCCGGGGGCGAACCAGGCTCGACGTGCGTGGTAAAGATGTAGTTTTCGCTCGGTGGGATGCCGCCGTTAACGGCTCAAAAACCTAGGTGCGAATGACAACGAAGTCGCACTCGCTGCGTAATTTGTCGTAAGACAGATTAAGTAAGCGCGGTTTGGGGGGTTACCGGGCAACAGAAAACCCCCCGCTCACCAGCGCCGCCGCATCGGTCGGCGCGTGCGAGGAGACGGCAGGACAGCATGTCCTCAGGCGGCATTGACTACGGGGAGTTGATGCAGGCGGCGCTGAAGGGCGTGATGCGCTCGGCGCTGAACGTCGCCGCGACCGAAGGTCTCCCCGGCCGACACCATTTCTACATCACCTTCCGCACCGACCATCCCGGCGTCGGCATCGCCTCGCACTTGAAGGCGCAATATGCCGAGGAGATGACGGTCGTGCTGCAGCACCAGTTCGAGAATCTCGACATCGACGACGACGGTTTCGCCGTGACGCTGCGCTTCAACCGGCGCCCGGAACGTCTGGCCATCCCGTTCGAAGCCGTGACGGCGTTCGTCGATCCGGCGGTAAATTTCGCCCTGCACTTCCAGCCGCAGGACGGCGAAGGCAGCGGGCCGAGCCTCGGCGACCTGGCCGCGCGCACCGAATCGGCGCCCCCGCCGCAGGCCGGTGAGGACGATCCCGGGCCGGACGACGACGGCGGCGCCGCGGGCGGCGGCACGGTCGTTTCGCTCGACGCCTTCCGCAACAAGAAATAGCCGGCGTTCGGCAGGTAAGCCCGCGCGCCATCTCTCATCCAGTTCAGGAGCCGCCGCGATGGCCGACTTCGCCTACCGCCCGATGTTCGATTCGCCCCATGACGACACGCCCTATCGGAAACTGACCGACCATCACGTGCGCGTCGAAAAGTTCGGCGGCAAGGACATGCTGGTGGTCGAGCCGGACGCGCTTTCGCTGCTCGCCAACCAGGCGTTCCACGACATCTCCCACCTCCTCCGTCCCGCCCATTTGCAGCAGCTGGCCGACATCCTGAAGGACCCGGAAGCCTCGTCGAACGACCGGTTCGTCGCGGTCGACCTTCTGAAAAACGCCAACATCGCGGCCGGCGGCATCCTGCCGATGTGCCAGGACACCGGCACGGCGATCATCATGGGCAAGAAGGGCCAGCGCGTCTGGACCGGCGGCGGCGATGAGGAAGCCCTCTCCCGCGGCGTTTTCCGCACATATGCCGACGACAATCTGCGCTACAGCCAACTCTCGCCGATCGGCATGTTCGAGGAGAAGAACACCGGCTCCAACCTGCCGGTTCAGTTCGACCTCTACGCAACGGACGGCGAAGAATATGAGTTCATGTTCATCGCCAAGGGCGGCGGGTCGGCCAACAAGACCTTCCTTTATCAGGCGACGCCGGCGACGCTGAACCCGGACAGCCTGATCAAGTTCGTCGACGAGAAGATCCGCACCCTCGGCACCGCCGCCTGCCCGCCCTACCACCTGGCGGTCGTGATCGGCGGCACGTCGGCGGAGCTCAATCTGAAGACGGTGAAGCTCGCCTCGACCAAGTATCTGGACCATCTGCCGACCTCCGGCGGCCTGCACGGCCAGGCGATCCGCGACCTGGAGATGGAACAGCAGATTCTGGGCCTGACCCGCGAGATGGGCATCGGCGCGCAGTTCGGCGGCAAGTATTTCTGCCACGACGTCCGCGTCGTCCGCCTGCCCCGCCACGGCGCCTCGCT
>DAINCG010000227.1:0-7601 GCA_036732525.1 Pseudomonadota bacterium
CGGAATTTCAACTCCAGGCCGAGCGGCGAGAGCAAGGCGTCGTAGAACGCGAAGGCGCGGTCGAAGTCCGAGACTCCGACCGTCTGGTGCGAGAACATCAGGGCGTGTAGCCGGCCTTGATCAGCCGGGCCGCCTCGCAGGCGCTGTATGTCAGGATCGCGTCGGCGCCGGCGCGCTTGAAGCTGATCAGCGCCTCCATCATCGCGCGGTCATAGTCCAGCCAGCCGCGCTCGCCCGCCGCCTTGAGCATCGAATATTCGCCGGAGACGTTGTAGGCGACCGTCGGCATGCGGAACGTGTCCTTCACCCGGCGGATGACGTCGAGATAGGGCAGGCCCGGCTTGACCATGACCATGTCCGCGCCCTCGGCGATGTCGAGCGCGACTTCGCGCAAGGCCTCGTCCGTGTTGGCGGGATCCATCTGGTAGGTCTTCTTGTCGCCCATGCCGAGGGCGGAACCCGAACCGATCGCGTCCCGGAACGGCATGTAATAGGCGCTGGCGTATTTCGCGGCGTAGGAGAGGATGCGGACGTGGTCGTGGCCGGCCGCGTCCAAGGCGTCGCGGATCGCGCCGACCCGGCCGTCCATCATGTCGGAGGGCGAGATGACGTCGCAGCCCGCCTCCGCCTGCAGCACGGACTGCCGGCAGAGCACCTCGACCGTCTCGTCGTTCACGACGTAGCCGTCGCGGACGAGCCCGTCCTGGCCGTGACTGGTGAAGGGGTCGAGGGCCGCGTCGCAGACGATGCCGATGTCCGGCACGGCCGCCTTCACCGCCCGGATCGCCTGGACGACGATGTTCTCCGGATTGACGGCCTCGGTCCCGTCCGGGTCCTTCTTCGCCTTGTCGATCTCCGGGAAGATGGCGACGGCGTTGATGCCGAGTTCGGCCGCTTCCGCCGCCGCCTCGGCGATGCGGTCGGGGCTCCAGCGGTACTGGCCCGGCATCGCGCCGATCTCTTCCCGCTTGCCCTGGCCTTCCGCCACGAAGATCGGCCAGATGAAGTCGTTCACCGAAACGACGTTTTCCGCGACCAGCCGCCGCGTCCAGGCGTCGCGCCGGTTGCGGCGCATCCGGACGCGGGGATAGGCCCCCGTCGGGCGCAGATCGGCGGCGGACCCGCCCTCCCAGGGCATGCGCGAACCGTCGGCCATTGTCGCCTCCCTCTCCAAATCTCGCGGCATACTGCCTGATCGGTCCTGCCCGCGCCAATTGATTTGCGGGGCCGGGAATGGCTACATCGTCACAGATCGTTCAACGCTCGCCGGACCCCGAGCCCATGGATTTCCAGCTGACCGAAGACCAGGCCGCCTTTCAGGACGCCGCGCGTCGCTTCGCGGCCGACGCCCTGGCGCCGAACGCGGCGGCCTGGGACCGGGACAGCTTCTTCCCGGTCGACGTGATGCGGGAAGCCGCCGCGCTCGGCTTCGGCGGCATCTATGTGGCCGAGGACGTGGGCGGCTCGGCGCTGACCCGCACGGACGCGGCGCTCATCTTCGAGGCGCTGGCGGAAGGCTGCACCTCGACCGCGGCCTTCCTTTCGATCCACAACATGGCCGCCTGGATGGTTGACCGTTTCGGCTCCGACGCCCAGCGGAACGAGTGGCTGCCCGGCCTCACGTCCATGGCGAAGATCGCGAGCTACTGCCTGACCGAGCCCGGCTCCGGCTCCGACGCAGCCGCGCTCAAGACCAAGGCGGAGCGCGACGGCGATGACTATGTGCTGAACGGCGCCAAGGCGTTCATATCGGGCGCCGGCGTCTCCGACCTTTACGTCTGCATGGTCCGCACCGGCGGCGACGGGCCGAAGGGCGTCTCCTGCCTCGCGATCCCGAAGGACACGCCCGGCCTCTCCTTCGGCAAGCCGGAGGCGAAGATGGGCTGGAACAGCCAGCCGACCGCGCAGGTCATCTTCGACGACGCCCGCGTGCCCGTCGCCAACCGCATCGGCGAGGAAGGCGAAGGTTTCAAGATTGCGATGGCCGGCCTCGACGGCGGGCGGATCAACATCGCCGCCTGCTCGCTCGGCACGGCGGAATCGGCGCTGAAGGCGGCGCTCGGCTACATGGACGAGCGGAAGGCGTTCGGCCAGAAGCTCGCGGATTTCCAGGCGCTGCAGTTCAAGGCCGCCGACATGGCGACGCACCTGGACGCCGCGCGGCTGATGACCTATCGCGCCGCCCGCTCGCTCGACGCGAAGTCGCCCGACGCCACGCTGCATTGCGCCATGGCGAAACGCTTCGCGACCGACGTCGGCTTCGACGTCTGCAACGAGGCGCTGCAGATCCACGGCGGCTATGGCTACCTGAACGACTTTCCGCTGGAACGGCACGTCCGCGACGTCCGCGTCCACCAGATCCTCGAAGGGACGAACGAAATCATGCGCGTCATCATTGCGCGAAAGCTCTTGGGCGAGCTGAGGTCGGCCGCGTGAGCGACGGCGACATCCTGTTCGACCGGCCGGGCGGCCTCGGCCTGATCACCCTCAATCGGCCGAAGGCCCTGAATGCGATCACGCTCGACATGGTGCGCGCCATGGCGGCGCAGTTGGACGCGTGGGAGGTCGATCCCAAGGTCCATGCCGTCCTGATCCGCGGCGCCGGCGGCAAGGCCTTCGCGGCGGGCGGCGACATCCTGCGGCTCTACAAGGCGATGGGCGACCCGTCGGACGGCTACCCCGTCCCCTTCTTCGCCGAGGAATATGCGCTCAACCGGCGGATCAAGCATTATTCGAAGCCCTATGTGGCGCTCTACAACGGCATCGTCATGGGCGGCGGGGTCGGCGTCTCGGTGCACGGTTCGCGCCGGATCGCGGCCGACAACACCATGTTCGCCATGCCGGAGACCGGCATCGGCTTCTTCCCGGACGTCGGCGGGGCCTATTTCCTGCCGCGCCTCAAAGGATCGCTCGGCCGCTACATGGCGCTGACCGGCGGCCGGCTCGACGGCGGCGACTGCGTGGCGGAAGGCCTGGCCGACGCCTATGTCCCGACCGAACGGCACGACGATCTGATCGCCGCGCTGACCGTCAACAAGGACGTCGACGCCGCGATCGCCAGCGTCGCGGAGCCCGCGCCGGAAGGCCGACTCACGGCCCGGCGCGACGCCATCGCCGTGCTGTTCGGCCGCCCGACCGTGACCGACGTTCTGGCGGCGCTCGAGGTCGCCGACACCGACTGGGCGGCGGACCAACTGAAGGCGATCCGGCAGAAGTCGCCGCTATCCTGCGTCGTCACATGGGAGCAGCTCGAACGCGGCGCCCGGCTCGACTTCGACGGCTGCATGAAGCTCGAATACCGGCTGGCGCTCGCCTGCTGCCGGACCGGCGAGTTTCGGGAGGGCGTACGCGCGCTCATCGTCGACAAGGACAACAAGCCGAACTGGCTGCACCCCAGCATCGAAGCCGTGCCGGAGGCCGACATGCTGAAGCATTTCGAAGCGCCGGCGACCGGCGACCTCGCCTTTTAGAACGGCACACCCAGGGAGAGACTTTCATGGCCCGCATCGGCTTCATCGGCGTCGGCAACATGGGCGGACCGATGTCCGCGAACCTTTCGAAGGCGCAGCATCAGGTCCGCGCCTTCGACCTGTCGGCAGAGGCGGTCAAGGCGGCCGAGGCGGCGGGCGCCACCGCAGCGCCAACCGTGGCGGAAGCGGTCAAGGACGCGGAGATCGTCGTCACCATGCTGCCGGCCGGCGCCCACGTCCGCGAGGTCTATCTCGGCGACGGCGGCATCCTGAAGAACGCGGCGAAGGGCGCGCTCCTGATCGACAGTTCGACCATCGACGTCGCGACGGCCCGCGATGTCGCGGCGGCCGCCAAGGAAGCCGGCTTCGAGATGCTCGACGCGCCGGTTTCCGGCGGCACGGGCGGCGCCGAGGCCGGCACGCTGACCTTCATGGTCGGCGGCGAGGCCAGCGCCTTCGCCCGCGGCAAGGCCGCCTTCGACGCCATGGGCAAGACCATCGTGCACTGCGGCGCGCCGGGCGCGGGCCAGGCGGTCAAGGCCTGCAACAACATGATGCTGGCGATCACCATGATCGGCGTTTCGGAGGGCTTCAACCTCGCCGACGCGCTCGGCATCGACCGCCAGATCATCTACGATGTCTGCTCGACGGCGACGGCGCAGTCCTGGGCCCTCAGCACATACTGCCCGGTGCCGGGCCCCGCGCCGAACTCCCCCGCCAACCGCGACTACAAGGCGGGCTTCACGGCCGACATGATGCTGAAGGACCTCCGCCTCGCCCAGGACGCCGCCCAGAAGGCCGGCGTCTCGACCCCGCTCGGTTCCGAGGCCCAGGCCCTCTACGCGCTCTATTCGAACACCGGCATGGGCCACAAGGACTTCTCCGGCATCATCCAGATGCTGCGCGGTCAGCGCTGAACGCAACCGCCATCCGGCCGCGGAAAAAGGCGTCGACGTCCTGCAGCGTCGGCGCCCAGAAGCGGAGCGGACGGGCGATCGCGCCGATCAGGGACGAGTGGCCGACGCCGTCGTAGAAGCGGGTCTCCGCCACGCCGCCAGCGTCTTGGATCGCCGCCGCCAGGCGGCGCGTGTTGCGCGGCAGGACGGTGTCGTCCGCCTCGCCCGTGATGAGCAGCATGGGCGGCGCGGCGCCATCGACATAGTTGATCGGCTGGGTCCGGGGCCGCGTCTCTTCCGGCCCGAAGATCGTCTTCAGGTTCGCGTCCCGGAGCGGCAGGAAGTCGTAGGGACCCGCCAGGTTCGCCACGCCGGCGATCCGGTCCCGCATGTCGGCCCCCAGCCAGCGCGGCTCCAGCGCCAGCATGGCGGCGTTGTAGGCGCTGGCCGAGTGGCCCATCAGGAAGACCGGACCGTCGTCGCCGAAGCGCTGCAACGTCCATCGGACGGCCGCCGCCGAGTCCTCCAGGAAGGCGGGATATCGGACTTCCGGAAAGAGCCGGTAGTCCGGCACGACGCCCCGATAACCGCGAGCCGCGAGCGCCTGGCCAACGAAGACATAGTCGCCCCGGTCGCCCGATTGCCAGCTGCCGCCGTAGAAGAAGACGACGGTCGGCGTCGCCGCGGGGTCGGCGCCTTCGGGCTGGTAGACGTCCAGCAGCCGGCGCGGCCCGGCGCCGTAGGCGACGCCCTTCGTCACCGTATAGCCGCCGGACGACGTCAACGCATTCAGAAGGTCCGGCCCGGAGCAGCCGGCGACCAGCAGAACGCCGCAGAACAGCGGCAGCAGAAAGAAACGCATTCGGATCCAACCCGTCAGGACAGACGCCATGAGCAAACGACTGCTGCAGACGTGCGTGGGGATACTGTGTTGCGTCCCCCTATCGGCAAGCTTGGCCGGGATCGTGATGGGTCCGGCGACCTTCGGCGCAACGGATGCGGCCGCCGCCGGCCTCGACAGCCATTTCCGCTATCTTTCGGGCCTGTTCCTCGGCATCGCCATTGGATTCGTCTCGTGCATCCCGGGAATCGAGACCAAGGGCGCGCGCTTTCGGGCGCTCACGGCCTGCGTCGTGCTGGGCGGCCTCGCGCGGGCCGGTTCATGGGCGGCGGTCGGCATGCCGGAGTGGCCGCATCTCGCCGGCCTTGGCTTCGAACTCGTGGCGACGCCGGCGCTGGCGTTCTGGCAGGCGCGGCTTCAGCGCGGCCGGGCGAGCTGAAATTCCAGGTTGGCGGCGACCGCCGGCCATTCGCCCTTGATGATCGAATAGACGCAGGTGTCGCGGATCGTGCCGTTCGGCATGGCCATGTGCGAGCGGAGCACGCCGTCGAGCTTCGCGCCCAGCCGTTCGATCGCCTGCCGGCTCTGGCGGTTCATGAAATGAGTGCGGAACTCCACCGCGATGCAGCCCATCTGCTCGAAGGCATGGCGCAGCAGCATCAGCTTGCAGGCGGTGTTGACGCCGGTGCGCTGGGTCGAGCGGGCATACCAGGTCGAGCCGATCTCGACCCGACGGTTCGTCGCGTCGACGTTCATGTAGGTCGTCATGCCGACGGCCTTGCCTGTCCTGGGATCGATCACCGTGAACGGCAGCATCGATCCGGCCTTCAGGAGGCCGAGCCGGCGCTCGATCTCCGCGGGAACCTTTTCGGGCGCGGGCACGGACGTGTACCAGAGCTGATCCAGCCCGCCGTCGCGGACGGCGGCGGCCAGGTCTTCGGCATGGTCGGGCGCGGTGGGCGCCAGGACAGCGACGTCCGACGTCAGGGTGACGGGTTCAAGCCAGGGCAAGGGAGGGCTCCGGGAGACGGGAAGCGGGAGAGCTAGTCGAGTTTACGAAAGACCGTATCCCGTTCAATGGCCGCGACGTCGTCCGGCCGCGGAAAAGGGGCCGGCGCCGGCTCGGCCGGGTCGCGCGCGCGCCCGATCGCCTGGAAGAACGGCGAAAGGCCGCCCGGCAGCAGCGTCCAGAAGAAGCGCATCGGGCCAGTCCCGGTATTGCGGAAGAGATGCCGGCTGTCCTTCGCCAGATAGAAGGTGGTGCCGGGCCGCATGGCGTGGGTTTCGCCGTCGACGGTCGCCTCACCCTCGCCTTCATAGACGAAGATCAACTCTTCGTTCCGGTCATGGGCATGCTCGCGAACATAGGAGCCGGGCGCCACTTCCTGGACGCCGCAGTCGAAGTCGGCCATGCCGTCGCGCCCGCCTTCGACCTTGACCTCGACATGGCCGTTCGCCGGCACGGGCTGCCAGAAGCTTTGGCCCTCGTCCGGCTGCACCACGCGCGATTTCACTGGCATCGGCCTCTCCTAAACGATTTGCGAACCGTCGTCCGCGACGCCGCCATAAAGCCACGCCATGCCTTGATAGGCCAGCTCCGCCGTGCGGCGCGGCAGAAGCGTGTTGCGCAACTCCCGGCTGGCCCCTTCGGCGTGGAAGATGTCGCCATAGAACCGCGAGGTCAGCTGCACCCGCGCCGTCCGGAGATAGCGCCCCTTCGGATATTCGGCAAACGCGGTTTCGATGTCGTCGCCGTGCCGCTCGACCAGATTGGCGAGCCAGACGGCGTCCTCGACCGCCATGTTGGCGCCCTGGGCCATGTATTGCAGTGTCGGAAGCGCCGCGTCGCCGAGCAGCGTCACGCGGCCCTTCGACCATTCGGAGATCGGCTCCCGGTCGCAGAGCACCCACATGCGCCAGGATTCGATCTTCTCGATCATCGCCAGCACGTCCGCATGCTGGCCGGCGAAGCGGCTGTAAAGCTCGTCCGGGTCGCCATAGACGTCCCAGCCCTGTTCGTAGCGGTCGGAATGGAAGACCGCGACGACGTTGAAGATCTCGCCGCGCCGGAGAGGATATGTCACGAGATGCGTCTTCGGGCCGGCCCAGAGCGTCACCCGGTCGCGCGGAATATGCGCCGGCACGTCGTCGATCGGCAGCACGGCGCGATAGGCGATGTGGCCGGCGACGCGGGGCTTGCCGTCGCCGACCAGCTGGGCGCGGACGGTCGACCAGAGGCCGTCGGCCCCGATCAGGGCGCGGCCTTCATAAGTTCCGCCGCCCGCGGTCTCGAGGACGACGCGGCCGTCCGCTTCCCGGTAGCTGGTCGCCTTGACGCCCTTCTCGGCGGTCACGTTCGGCAGGGCCGTCGCCGCGTCGATCAGCGCATTGTGG
>DAINCG010000227.1:7620-7830 GCA_036732525.1 Pseudomonadota bacterium
AGGGCCGCCCGAACGCCGCCTCGAAAGGCGCGCCGAGCGGAATCTCGACCAGATGCTCGCCGGAAATCCCGTCCCGCATCAGCAGCAGCTTCGGGAAGACCGCGGCGGCGCTGATCGCGTCCGTGACGCCGAGCGCGTCGAACATCCGCATGATGTTCGGCCCGAGCTGGATGCCGGCCCCGACCTCGCTGAACCCGTCGGCCTGCTCCA
>DAINCG010000228.1:0-2202 GCA_036732525.1 Pseudomonadota bacterium
CCATCGCGAGCGCGATCCCGTCGCACAGCCCCAGCCGGCCTTCGGCGTCCGTGTTGCCGACTTCGACGGTGATCCCCTTGCGTGTCCGGATCACGTCGAGCGGCCGCATGGCGTTGCCGGCGACGCTGTTCTCGACCGCCGGGATCAGCACGCGCAACCGGACGTCGAGGCCGGCGCCCATGATCATCGCCGCGACCGCGAGAACGTTTGCGGCGCCGCCCATGTCCTTCTTCATGTTGAGCATGCCGGCGGCCGGTTTCAGGTCGAGGCCGCCCGTGTCGAAACAGACGCCCTTGCCGATCAGCGTCACCTTCGGCGAGCCGGCCTTGCCCCACGTCATGTCGATCAGGCGGGGCGCGCGGACGCTGGCGCGGCCGACAGCATGGATCGTCGGAAAGTTGTCTTTCAGCAGATTGTCGCCGACCGTGGCCTTGAACTTCGCCTTGTGCCGCTTGGCCAGCGCCTGCGCGGCGGCGGCCAGCTCCTCGGGGCCCATGTCGGACGCGGGCGTATTGATCAGGTCGCGCCCGAAATGCACGCCTTCGATCACGGCTTCTGCGCGGGTCTGGTCGCAGCCTTTCGGCCAGACCAGCCGGGCGCGACCGCCGCGCTTGTCGGAATACCGATCGAACGCGTAGGCGCCGAGCGCCCAGGCGATGGCGGCATTGGTCGCCTGTTCGGCGTCAAGCGCCGTCCGGATGCGGTAGGCGCCTTCCGGCAGCGCGGTCGAACCGGACCCCACCGCCCAGAAGTCGTCCAGTCCGCCGACGCCGAGCGCCGCCGCGGCGGGCGCGCCTTCCGCGGACGGCAGCAGCAGGGCCTCACCCTTGCCGGCCTTGAAACCGGCGGCCTTGGCCCAGGTCCGACCCGTATCGTCCAGTCCCGCGACCCAGTCGCTCAGCCCGCCTTTCGTCACGAGATCGAGCGGGATGGCGACGCGCGCGGACTTGACGAGGCTATTGGGCATGGGGCGGGGCGTCCTTCAGAGGAAATCGGCGTCGACGGCGTCCGCGAAAGCGGCGAGCGTCGGGAAGGTCCAGTCGGTTTTCGGAAGATGGGCGATTTCCTTGGTCGCGCCCCAACCTTCGCCCTGGCGTCGGTCGATCCAACAGGTCTTGAAGCCCTGCCGCGTCGCTTCCTGATGGTCGTGGAACAGCGACTGCGCGACGTGCAGCACCTTGTCCTTCGCGATGCCCGCCTCGTCCAGACGCCGCGCCATATAGTCGAAATTCGCCGGCGTCGGCTTGTAGGAGCCGATCTCCTGGGCTGTAAACACATAATCGAACGGCGTTTCGAGGCGTTTCGCGCTCTCGCAGAAGCCTGCGACATCGACGTTGGAGAGGATGACCAGCTTGTAGCGTCGTTTCAGGCGGGCGAGCGCGGTGGCGCTGTCGGGGAAGGCGGGCCAGTCCGGGACCGAGGCGCCGAACGCCGCCGCCTCTTCCGGCGTGCAGTCGGCGCCCAGGCGTTTGGCGAGATCCGGCATCAGGTCGGCCAGCAGGTGCGGGTAGAGCTTTGACGGCGTCGCCTTCTGGGCCGCGGATTCGGCCTCGGCGAAAGCGACCAGCGCCGCCTCCCGATCGACGCCGACGTCGGTCCGCAGCATCCACGGCTGCAATCCGTTCCAGATGCCGGTTTCCCAATCGATCAGCGTGCCATAGCAGTCGAACGACAGCGCCTCGAAATCGCGGAGCCGCATGCGCCTAGATCGCCTTTACGATGTTTTCGCACATCGCCTTGGCGTCGCCGAACAGCATCATCGTATTCTCATTGTAGAACAGCGGGTTGTCGACGCCGGCATAACCGGTCGCCATGGATCGCTTGACGAACATGACCATGCTCGCCCGCTCGACGTCGAGCACGGGCATGCCGTAGATCGGGCTCGACGGGTCGGTCCGCGCGGCCGGGTTCGTCGTATCGTTCGCGCCGATGACGAATGCGACGTCGGTCGTCGGGAAGTCGCGATTGATGTCGTCCATCTCGAGGACGTCTTCGTAGGGCACGTTGGCCTCGGCGAGCAGGACGTTCATGTGGCCTGGCATGCGTCCGGCGACCGGATGGATCGCGTAGCGCACGCGCACGCCTTCCTCCTTCAGCAGGTCGACCATCTCGCGCAGCGCATGCTGCGCCTGGGCGACCGCCATGCCGTAGCCCGGCACGATGATGACGGATCCGGCGTTCTTCAGCATGAAGGCGGCGTCG
>DAINCG010000228.1:2259-4294 GCA_036732525.1 Pseudomonadota bacterium
CCGGCGCCGGCCGGGGCCGCGTCGCCGCCAAACCCGCC
Organism: Pseudomonadota bacterium; assembly: GCA_036732525.1. Lineage (GTDB taxonomy): Bacteria > Pseudomonadota > Alphaproteobacteria > Bin95 > Bin95 > VMCJ01. The sequence goes on from DAINCG010000228.1 coordinate 2,298, forward strand.
GAGCAGGACCGAAATCAGGTCCCGGTTCATGCCCTTGCACATGATGTAGGAAAGGATGCCGCCCGACGCGCCGACCAGCGCGCCCGTCACGATCATCAGCGGATTGTCGAGCGTGAAGCCGATGCCGCAGGACGCCCAGCCGGAGAGCGAGTTCAGGACGGAGATGACGACCGGCATGTCCGCGCCGCCGATCGGCAACACGACGAGGAGGCCCCAGACCAGGAACAGCACGGTCATCGCCCAGAACGCGCCTTCGCCGCCCCAACCTGCGAAGGCGAGCCCCGCGAAGATCGCGGTCAGGCCCAGCAGTCCGTTGACCGCCCGCTGGCCAGGGAAGACCAGCGGCGAGCCGGTCATCAGCCCTTGCAGCTTCGCGAAAGCGACGACGGAGCCGGTGAACGTGACAGCGCCAATGGCCGAGGAGATCGCCGTCTCGATCAGGGACTGCAGCGGCAGGTCGCCGCCGGACGACATGCCGTAGAGGGACGGATCGTGCAGGGCCGCGCCGGAAATGAAGACGGCCGCGAGCCCGACCAGACTGTTGAAGATGGCGACCAGCTGCGGCAGGTCGGTGATCTTCACGCGAAGCGCGATAAACGCGCCGATCGCGCCGCCGAGCACGATGCCGGCGAAGACGAACAGCCAGGTCGCGATCTGTGGCAGCAGCAGGGTCGCGGCGGCCGCGACCGCCATGCCGACGATGCCGATCAGGTTGCCGGTGCGCGCCGTTTCCGGGCTCGCCAGGCCCCGGATCGCCAGGACGAAGCAGATCGCCGCGAAGAGATAGGCGTATGAGGTCAGGTCGCCGCTCATCGGGCGGCTCCCTTCTTCTTGGCCTTGAACATCTCAAGCATGCGGTGGGTGATGATGAAGCCGCCGAAGATGTTGATGGAGGCGAGGACGACCGCGAGGAAACCCATCAGCTTCGAGACGCCGAGCAGCGCCGGTCCCGCCGCGATCATCGCGCCCAGGACGACGACGCCGGAAATCGCATTGGCGACCGACATCAGCGGCGCATGCAGCGCCGGCGTGACCTTCCAGACCACGTAATATCCGACGAAGCAGGCGAGCGCGAAAACGGTCAGGCCGAAGATCAGCGGATCGGCCCCCTGCAGTCCGCCGCCCGCATCCAGGTTCGTCGCCTGGTTCGCCAGGGAGGACGCGTCGCCCGCAAGGCGCTGCGCTTCCTGCGCCAGATCGTTCATGCGCTCCGCGAGGCCGGCGGCCCCCGTCGCGACGTCGCTCGGTTCGCTCATCGGATCACGCCTCCTTTGGCGCGAGCTGGGGGTGGACCACCTGGCCGTCGCGCGTGACCAGAGCGCCCTTCACAATTTCGTCGTCCCAGTCGACCGCCAGTTGTTTCGAGTCCGCGTCGATCAGCGGCGTGATGAAGTTGACGACGTTGCGTGCGTAGAGATTGCTCGCGTCCTGGGCGACGGCGCTCGGCAGGTCGGCGTGGCCGACGATCGAGACGCCGCTGACCTCCACCGTTTCGCCGGGCTTCGAGCCTTCGACATTGCCGCCCTGGGCCGCCGCGAGATCGATCAACAGGGCGCCGGGCTTCATCGAGGACAGCATGTCCGCCGGTACGAGGCGCGGGGCCGGACGGCCCGGGATCAGGGCCGTCGTGATGCAGATGTCCGTCTTCGACAGCGTTTCGCGGAGTTTCGCCTGCTGGCGACGCTGGTAGTCCTCGCTCATTTCCTTGGCGTAGCCGCCCTGGCCTTCGCCGGATTCCTCGGCCTCGACGGTCACGAACGTCGCGCCCAGGCTTTCGACCTGCTCGCGCGCGGCGTCGCGCACGTCCATAGCGGAAACGACGGCGCCGAGGCGCCGCGCGGTCGCGATCGCCTGCAATCCGGCGACGCCAGCGCCCAGCACGAGCACCCGCGCCGGCGAGACCGTGCCCGCGGCCGTCACCATCATCGGAAAGGCGCGGCGGAAGCGGCTCGCGGCGTGAATCACGCTGGCGTAGCCCGCCAGATTCGCCTGGCTGG
>DAINCG010000228.1:4339-6441 GCA_036732525.1 Pseudomonadota bacterium
GATGCGGGGCACGAACTCGAAGGCGAAGGCCGCGACGTCGGCGGCGGCGTAGGCGTCGATCCGCGCCCGGTCGCCATGCGGCTCGATGAGCCCCAGCAGCAGCGCGCCGGCTTTCATCCGGGCGACGTTTTCCGCCGTTGGCGGCCGCACGCAGGCGACGATGTCGGCGCTCGACCAGCCCTCTTCGGCGGTCATCGTCGCCACCTCGGCCGCCGCGAAGCTCGCGTCCGGATAATCCGACATCACGCCGGCGCCGACTTCGACCGCGATCTTGGCGCCGGTCGGCGCCAGCCGCTTGGCCGCGTCCGGCGACATCGCGACCCGGCGCTCGCCCGGCGCGGTCTCCTTCGGAACGAAGAGCAGCATCAAAAGCCCCCCCTTGGACTGCGCTTCAGTCAGCGCAGCCTAAAAATCTATGCAGCGACCGTTGATCGACCAGTCCCCGAACCGCGTCGGCTCCGGCCCTTTCGGCCCGCCGATCTCTGCAGGTTGGCCGGATTTGGACTTCGTCTCGGTCTCGTTCCCGTTCTCGTCGGTCGGCGTCTCTGACTTCGGCGTATCGCTCATCGTTGCTTCCCGTGCGCCATCCTGCGGCGCGTTAGACCTGGGCGACAAAATAGTCCTGGCGCCGTCGTCCTTCCACTGTTACCCCATGGAACGATCGGGGGCCGCGCGCGTCTACAGTGTACGTGCGTGCACATCTTTTTGCGAGAATGCACATCATGCGACCGTCTGGCCGGCGCCGGGACGAACTGCGTCCTGTCGCCCTTGAAACCAATTGGAGCAAGCACGCGGAAGGCGCCTGTCTCGCCAGATTCGGCGACACGCACGTTCTGTGCACGGCGTCCGTCGAGAACCGCGTGCCGCCCTTCCTGCGCAATTCCGGCCAAGGCTGGGTCACGGCGGAGTACGGCATGCTGCCGCGCTCGACGCACACCCGCACCGGCCGGGAAGCGGCGCGCGGCAAGCAGTCGGGTCGGACGCAGGAGATTCAGCGCCTGATCGGTCGCTCCTTGCGCTCCGTCGTCGATCTGAAGGCGCTCGGCGAAGTGCAGATCAGCATCGACTGCGACGTGCTGCAGGCGGACGGCGGCACCCGGACCGCCGCGATCACCGGCGGCTATGTGGCGCTCGCGCTCGCCGTCAGGCATCTCCAGAAGATCGGCGCCTGCAAGTCCGATCCCCTGACCGGACAGGTGGCCGCCGTCTCCTGCGGCATTTTCGGCGGGGCGGCCGTGCTCGACCTCGACTACGCCGAGGATTCGACTGCGGAAGCCGACGCCAACTTCGTCATGACGGACGGCGGCATGCTGGTCGAGGTGCAGGGTACGGCCGAAGGCGCGCCGTTCAGCCGCGCGCAGTTCGGGGAGCTTCTCGACTTGGCCGAAGCCGGAATCGCCGAATTGGGCAAGGCGCAGCGCGTCGCGATCGACGGGGCGGCCTGATGGCCTCGGCGGGGACGAAACGCTCGTCATCGCAACCCACAATCCCGGCAAGGTCCGGGAGATCGGCGACCTGCTGGCGCCCTTCGGTATCCGGACCGTGGCCGCCGGAGACCTCGGCCTGCCTGCGCCGGATGAGGATGGCGACAGCTTCGAGGCCAACGCCCGCATCAAGGCCGTCGCGGCTGCGACGGCGAGCGGCAAGCCCGCGCTCGCCGACGATTCGGGGTTCTGCGTCGCGGCGCTCGATGCGGCGCCTGGCATCTATTCCGCCCGCTGGGCCGGCCCCGACGGCGACTTCGGCCACGCCATGGCCCGGGTCGCCGAGAAGATGGGCGACGCCGAGGACCGCACCGCATGGTTCGTCTGCGCGCTCGCCATCGCCTGGCCGGACGGCGCGTGCCGTGCGTTTCGGGGCGAGGTCTGGGGCGACGCAGTCTGGCCGCCCAGGGGCTCGCAAGGTTTTGGCTATGACCCCATGTTCATCCCGGGCGGCCACTCGATGACCTTCGGCGAGATGGCGCCCGCTGCGAAACATGCGATGAGCCACCGCGCCCATGCCTTCCGTCTCTTCGTCGACGCCTGCGTCCGCCGCTAGCGCGGCCGCGCCGACGTCGCGCGCGCCGGACGGCGGTTTCGGGCTCTACGTGCACTGGCCGT
>DAINCG010000228.1:6542-7830 GCA_036732525.1 Pseudomonadota bacterium
AGACGTTCGCCGCGATCGCGCCGCCCCGGCCGCTGGACACGATCTTCTTCGGCGGCGGCACGCCCTCGCTGATGCCGCCGGAGACGGTCGAAGCGGCGATCGACGCGGCGCGGCGCGCCTGGGGCTTCGCCAACCGGATCGAGATCACGCTGGAGGCCAATCCTGGTTCCGTCGAGGCCGGGCGATTCGAGGCCTACCGGGCGGCGGGCGTCGAGCGCATCTCGCTCGGCGTGCAGGCGCTCTCGGACGAAGCGCTCAGCTTTCTCGGGCGGACGCACTCCGTGGCGGAAGCCCGCGCGGCCATCGAAATCGCGGCGGCGGCCTTCGAACGCCGGTCGTTCGACCTGATCTACGCCCGCCCCGGCCAGACCGTCGACGCCTGGCGGCGGGAGCTTGGCGCGGCGCTCGACCTCGCCGGCGGCCACCTCTCCGTCTACCAGTTGACCATCGAGCCCGGCACGGCGTTCGACGGCGCCTACCGGCGGGGCGCTTTCGCGCTGCCGGACGAAGACATCGCCGCCGACCTTTACGAGGCGACCCAGGCGATGCTCCTGGACGCCGGGTTGCCGGCCTACGAAATCTCGAACCACGCCGCGCCCGGCGAGGAATCGCGCCACAACCTGATCTACTGGCGTGCCGGCGACTGGGTCGGCGTCGGCCCTGGCGCCCACGGTCGGCTGACCCTGGCCGAGGGCCGGACCGCGTTTCGCCAGACCCGCGCGCCGGACCCCTGGCTGCGGCAGGTCGAGGCGGACGGAATCGCGACGGCCGAACGCGTGACGCTGGCGGACGACGACATCGCGTCGGAAGCGCTGTTGATGGGGCTCCGCCTCGTCGAGGGCGTCGATCGGGCGCGCTTCCGGGCGCAGACGGGCCGCGATGTTCGGGACTGGGTCGACGCCGCCGGCCTGGAGCGCCTGGTCGCGGGCGGTTTCGTCACGCTCGACGATCATGCGCTTCGGGCAACATCGGCCGGGCGGCAACGTCTGAACGCGGTGCTGGAACGGCTTTCGCCCGGGTAGTCGTCTGCTATCCTCCCGGCCCCATCGTTTCGAACCCGCGAGATCAGAACGTATGCCCGTCGAATTGACCCGCCGCGACGAGTTCGCCGTCATCACGCTGAACCGGCCCGAAGCCCTGAATGCCCTCAGCTTTCAGATCGTCGACGAAATCGGCGCGGCGATCGACGCCGCCGCCGAGACCGACGCCCGGGCGCTCATCTTCACCGGGGCCGGCGACCGCGCCTTCTGCGCCGGCGCCGATATCTCGGAATTGATGGGGCGGCCGG
>DAINCG010000229.1:0-4586 GCA_036732525.1 Pseudomonadota bacterium
TGATCTCCGGCTCCTCCGCGAGCAGGGCCGCAAGGCGTTCGGTCGCGCCCGCCGCCCGCTGTAGGTCGCCCCAGACTTCGCTGAGCGCGCCGACGCCGGCCGCCGTCACCACCGCATAGAAAACGAACGCCGACAGCTCGCCGCCGGTCATCTCGCCGGCAAGGACCATGTGGCCGCCGGTCCAGAGAATGACGCCAACCGCGCCGAACACGAGCAGGATCACGCACGCCGTCAGCCAGGACCGGGCGCGGATGCGGCGGACGGCGGAGCCGAACGCGGTCTCCAGCCGGCCGGAGAACCGCTTCAGGTCCTCTTCCTCCTGGGCGAACGCCTGGACGATGCGGATGGCGTTGACGCTTTCCTCGACATGGCCCGCGACGTCGGCGATGCGGTCCTGGTTCTCGCGGGAGAGGCGGCGGACGCGCCGACCAAAGAACACGATGGGCGCAATCACGCAGGGGATCGCCAGCGCCGTCGCCCCCATCAGCGAGGGACTCGACACCGCCATCAGCACGAGGCCGCCGATCACGAGCAGGAAGTTCCGCATGGCGACCGACGCGGCGGAGCCGATCACCGTCTGGATGACTTCGGCGTCGGCGGACAGCCTGGAAAGCACCTCGCCCGTCGGCCGCATCTCGAAGAAGGCCGGGCTAAGGGAGAGGACGCGGGCATAGACGGCGCGCCGCAGATCGGCGACGACCCGCTCGCCAAGCCACGTCACGAGGAAGTAGCGGCCGAAGGTGCCGACCGCCAGCAGCACGATCATAACCGCAAGCCAGATCAGCGCCGCGTTCAGGACGGACGGATTATCCGCCGAAATGCCCTGGTCAATCAGCTTGCGGAGGCCCATGCCGATGGTCAGCACGGACCCGGCCGCGACGGCGAGCGCGAGCATAGCGCCTGCGATGCGGGCCTTGTACGGCTTCAGGAAGGGCAGAAGCATCCGAAGCGGTTTCAGGTCGCGGCGGCGCTTTTGGGGCTCGTCGGTCTCTCGGCTCACGGGCGGCGGGGATCGCTTCTGTTACGGAACGCGTCGGCGCGTGGGCGTAGCGCACCCCCGCCTGTGGGGTCAATCGGCGAAAGCGTCGCTGGAGGCTATGCGGCCCATGCCGCCGCATGGCTGTTGAGCGGCGCGGCAGGCAAATCCCAGTGGGACGGGGTGCGTGACAGCTTCGCCGCCATGCCGATCCGACGGACATGGCCGAAGGGACCCTGCTCGTCGACGAAGTGGCGGGCGATCGCCTCCTGGCTCGGCTCCTGCGTCGCCATGCCGTCGATCCGGCCGAGGCCTTCCAGCCATCGCCCGGTCCAGGCGAGCGCCGTGCGGACGCGCCAGCCGCCGCCTTCGCGGCGCTGGCGGGCGAGCGCCGTCATCGCCGCCGTCGCCATCAGGTAGCCGGAAGCGTGGTCGAGCGCCTGGCAGGGCAGCGGCTTCGGGGCGCCGTCGGCGAGGCCCGCAGCCCGGCCGCCCGCGTCAGCGATGCCGGAGACGGTCTGCACGATCGAATCGAAGCCGCGCCGGCCGGCCCATGGCCCCTGATAGCCGAATGCGCAGAGCTGCACCGAGACGAGCGAGGGATTGAGCTCGAAGAGCGCATTCGGCCCGACTCCGGCGGCGTCGAGCGCGCCCGGCCGGTAGCCCTGGACGACGATGTCCGCATCCCTGACCAGGCTCTCGAACGTCTCGCGCCCGACCTTCGACTTGATGTTGAGAAAGGCGTTGCGCTTGCCGGCCCCGCCGTCGAGGACAAGCGGGCCGCGATCGGGGTAGCGCGGCGGGGTGATGCGCAGCACGTCCGCGCCGAAGCCCGCGAGCGTCCGTCCGCAGCCCGGGCCAGCGATGACCCGCGTCATGTCGAGGACGCGGACGCCTTCGAGTGGGCGTTTCGGATTCGGGCTCCAGGGCTTCGCGGCGCCGCCGCCGGCGCGGTCGATCGCGACAATCGGGGCGTTGTCCAACGCCTTGCCTGCGAGCGTCGCGCGCCACTCCTCGGTCGTCCGGAGCATGCCGCCCGGCAGGCCGTTCTCGACCAGGACCTGCTCGGCCTCCGCGCCGGTCATGCCGTCCATAACCCGTTGCAGGCCGGGGCGGGAGACGGGCGCATGGAAGGCGGCCGTCGTATTAGCGAGGTGGTGCGGATAGTTACAGTGCAGCTGCACCCAGCGGCCGTCGCCGCAGCGGTAGTAGCCCGAGACGTCGTCCCAGATGTATTCGGGCTCGACGCCGACCACATGGGCATGCCGCTCTGATCGGAAGCCGATCGCCGCGGCCTCCCGGTCGATCTCGACCTCCTGTGTTTCGCCGCTCCGGTCGCGCCAGGCCTCGGCCGCGGCGAGACCGGCGGCGCCCTCGGAGACCTGTGCGGCCAGCGCCACCTTGAAGACCGAGGGCAGGACGGCGCCGTCGCCCGAAAAGGCGATGGCGTCCGCCATGTCAGGCGCGCCGCCGACGGCGCGCCAGACCTGCTCGAAAGCGTCCCGGGTTTCGGCGCTCATGCCATGGCCTTTCGCGCGGTTTCTTCCATCTTCTCCAGCGTCGTCGTCGTGGAGATGACGTTCGGGTCCATTTTCAGCACGATCACGGCGGGAACGCCGCTTGCGATCGCCCGGTCCAGCGCCGGGCCGAACTCGGCGGTCGTCGTCACCGTCTCGCCATGGCCGCCGTAGGATTCGATCAGCTTCTGGAAGTCCGGGTTCTGCAATTCGATGGCGATGGCGCGGCCGGGATGCCGCTTCGCCTGGTGCGCGCGGATCGTGCCGTACATGCCGTTGTCGAAGAGGAAAATGATCGGCTTGCCGCCATACTGCTTCGCCGTCGCGAGCTCCTGGCTGGTCATCATGAAGCCGCCGTCGCCGACGAAGCCGAAGACCTTCCGGTCCGGGAACGCCAGCGAGGCGCCGACCGCGGCCGGCACCGCGTAGCCCATCGCGCCGCTGGTCGGGGCCGCGAAGGTCTGGAGCTGGCGGAACTGCATGAAGCGCATCGCCCAGCCGGAGAAGTTGCCGGCGTCGACCGTGACGATCGTATCCGCGTCCGTGCGCTTGCGGATCTCGGTCATGCAGGTCGCGAGGTCGAGCTTGCCATCGCCCGCCTTGGGCGTCGCCCAGGCCTCGAAGGCCTCGCGGGCCTCGCGCCGCCATGCGCTCCAGGGCGGCGACTCAATGGGCTCCAGCGCGGCGGCGGCGGCGGCGAACTCCGCCATGCCGGACTGGATGCCGAGGTCCGGCTGGTAGACCTTGCCGAGCTCTTCGGCGAGGGCGTGAACGTGAATGAACTGCTTGGAGGGCTTGGGACTCTCCAGCATGGCGTAGCCCTGGGTGGTGATCTCGCCGAGCCGCGCGCCGACGACGAGCAGCAGGTCGGAATCCTTGACCGCCTGCAGAAGCTTGGGCGCCGGCGCGGTCGAGAGGTCGCCGACGAAGTTCGGGCCGAAGTGGTTCATGATATCGAGCCGCCGGAAGGAGCAGGCGACCGGCAGGTCGTTCGCCTCCGCGAAGTGCGCGATGTCCTCGGCCGCCTTGGCGGTCCAGCCGCCGCCGCCAACGACGACGAGCGGCTTCTTGGCGTCGCCGAGCATGCGCGCCACGGTGGCCATGCCTTCCGGCGAGGGGGCCGCGCGGGCCATGCGATAGGGGGCGGCGTTCGGCGCGCTGGTGAACTCGCGCAGCATGTCTTCGGGCAGCGCGAGCGCGACCGGCCCGGGCCGGCCCGACATCGCCGTCGCGAATGCCCGCGCCAAGTATTCCGGAATGCGGTCCGCGGTCTCGATCTGGGCGGTCCACTTTGTGACCTGGCCGAGCATCCGGCGGTAGTCGATTTCCTGGAAGGCTTCGCGGTCGAACTGGTCGCGGGCGACCTGACCGATCAGCATGATCAGCGGCGTCGAGTCCTGGTAGGCGGTGTGCAGGCCGATCACGCCGTGGCAGGCGCCGGGGCCGCGGGTCACCATGACGACGCCGGGCTTGCCGGTCAGCTTGCCGTAGGCTTCGGCTGCGTTGGCCGCGCCGGTCTCGTTCCGGCAGGTGAACAGCTTGAAGTCCTTGTGGTCGTAAAGCGCATCCAAGAGCTCCAGATAGCTCTCGCCCGCGACGCAGAAGGCCGTGTCGCAGCCGTGGATACGAAGCTGGTCGGCGAGAATCTGGCCGCCATTGCGCATGTTCGCGCCAGCGTGGGCGGTGTCGGGCATGGAAGACATCTCCTAGGGGGCGGAACTTTGGCCCGAAGGAGAGCCCGCCGTCTCCGTCCTTGTCAAACGCAATGCGCAGATCGGCGCTTGGGTCTCGGACGCCGTGCCGCACGCGATTCCGCTTGAGCCGCCCGGCATCCGCCGTATATAAGCCCTCGCATCCCCGCAACGAAATTTCGCGACCGCCGGCGTGGCCAGCCTGCGCGCCTTGGAGCGTTCCGTCATGGACATCCGCAATATCGCCATCATCGCCCATGTCGACCATGGCAAGACGACCCTGGTCGACTGTCTGCTGAAGCAGTCGGGCGCCTTCCGGGCAAACCAGCGCGTCATCGAACGCGCAATGGATTCGAACGACCTGGAGCGCGAGCGCGGCATCACCATTCTTGCCAAGGCGAC
>DAINCG010000229.1:4596-7756 GCA_036732525.1 Pseudomonadota bacterium
TCGGTCGAATGGAAGAACGTCCGCATCAACATCGTCGACACGCCCGGCCACGCCGATTTCGGCGGCGAGGTCGAGCGCATCCTTGGTATGGTCGACGGCGTCTGCCTCCTGGTCGACGCTTCCGAAGGCCCGATGCCGCAGACCAAATTCGTGCTGGCGAAGGCGCTGGCGCTCGGCCTGCAGCCGATTGTCGTGGTCAACAAGGTCGATAAGCCCGAGCAGCGCGCCTACGAAGTGCAGGATGAGACGTTCGATCTGTTTGGCGCGCTCGGCGCCAACGAGGAGCAGCTCGATTTTCCGTGCGTCTTCGCCTCGGCAAAGGCCGGCTAGGCGAGCCTCGACCCCGATCAGCCGACGACCAACATGGATGCGCTGTTCGACCTGATCGTCGCGCACACGCCCGCGCCGAAGGTCGAACCGGACCAGCCGTTCCGCATGCTTGCGACGACGCTGGAGGCCGACCCGTTCCTCGGCCGCCTACTGACCGGCCGCGTCGAGTCCGGCTCGATCAGCGCCAACCAGCAGGTCAAGGCGCTCGCCGCCGATGGCCGGACGATCGAGACGAGCCGGGTGACGAAACTGCTCGCCTTCCGCGGCCTGGAACGCCAGCCGATCGAGCGGGCGGAGGCGGGCGACATCGCCGTCGCGGGACTTCAGCGTGCGACGGTCGCTGACACGATCGGCACGACGGAAATGACGGAAGCGCTGCCGGCGCGCCCGATCGACCCCTCGACCCTCGCCATGACGTTCTCGATCAACGACAGCCCGCTTGCCGGCCAGGACGGCGACAAGGTGACGTCCCGTCAGATTCGCGACCGGCTGATGCGCGAGAAGGAAGGCAATGTCGCCATTCGTGTCAGGGAATCCGACGAGAAGGACGCCTTCGAGGTCGCCGGCCGCGGCGAACTGCAGCTCGCCGTTCTGATCGAGCAGATGCGCCGCGAGGGCTACGAGCTGTCCGTCAGTCGCCCGCGCGTGCTCTTCCGCGACAATCCCGAGACCGGCAAGCGCGAGGAGCCGATCGAGGAAGTGACCGTCGACGTCGACGAGGAATATGCCGGCGCCGTCGTTTCCTCGATTTCCGAGCGCAAGGGCGAATTGCAGGAGATGCGCGCGTCGGGCGCCGGCAAGCAGCGTCTGGTATTCCTGGCGCCGTCGCGTGGCCTGATCGGCTACCACGGCCAGTTCCTGACCGAGACCCGCGGCGCCGGTGTGATGAACCGCATCTTCCACAGCTATGCGCCGCACAAGGGGCCGATCTCGGCCCGGAGGACGGGCGTGCTGGTCTCCATGGAATCGGGCAAGGCCGTGCCTTACGCCCTCTATAACCTGGAGGATCGGGGCTATCTCTTCATCCAGCCAGGCGCGCCGGTCTACCAGGGCATGATCATCGGCGAGAACGCCAAGTCAGGCGATCTCGAGGTGAACCCGCTGAAGTCCAAGCAGCTGACCAATTTCCGCGCCGCGGGCAAGGATGACGCCGTCACCCTGACCACGCCGGTGGACATGACGCTGGAAAAGGCCCTCGCCTATATAGACGACGATGAACTGGTCGAGGTGACGCCCGGCGCTATTCGCCTCCGCAAGCGTTATCTGGACCCGCACGAGCGCAAGCGCGCCGCCCGACGGGCGGCGGCGGAATAGACGCTCCTCGGGCTAGCCGATGAAGCCGGCTTGCTGCGCCAGGAGCACGCCCATGACCAGCCCCAGGATCAGGACGATGAAGCCGATGATCCGCCCGTACGAGACGCCGATGATGGTGAGCAGCGCGGCGATCAGCAACGAGATCGTGAAGATCGCCGCGATCAACTGAAGGCCGGCCTGACCCGAGAAGATCAGGACGAAGTTCAGGACGACCAGCAGCACAAAGATCAGGAACGACGGGCTGAGCAGGATGGACATGGGAATCCGGTCCGTTCGAAAATGACGGCGAGCTTCGCGGCATCCTAACGCAACGCCTCGGATCGCCGCCAGGGGAGGGCGAAGATGAAAGTTGGCATGGTCGTAGGCTATTCCGGCGCACATTTCCAGATGCCGGACGCCGAGATCGCGGCGGCGGAGCGGTTGGGCTTCGATTCCGTCTGGACGTCGGAGGCCTGGGGCTCGGACGCGGTGACACCGGCGGCCTGGGCGCTCGCCCGGACCAGCCGCATCAAGGTCGGCACCGCGATCATGCAGATGCAGGCCCGCACGCCCGCCTGCGCGGCGATGACGGCGATGACGCTCTCCGCGATGTCGGGCGGCCGCTTCGTCATGGGGATCGGGCCCTCCGGCCCGCAGGTCATCGAAGGCTGGCATGGCGTGGCCTACGGTAAGCCGCTCCAGCGCACGCGGGAATATATCAGCATCGTCCGCCAGATCCTCGCCCGCGAGGCGCCGCTGGAGCATGCGGGCGAGCACTATCAGATTCCCTATGCGGGGGCGGGCGCCACCGGTCTCGGCAAGCCGCTGAAGAGCATCCTGCACGGCGACCGGAGCCTGAAGATCTATACCGGCACGATCGCGCCGGCGGGCGTCGCCATGTCGGCGGAGGTCGCCGACGGCATGTTCCCCGTGTTCGCCATTCCGGAGCGCTTCGACGTCTTCGAGCCGGCGCTGGAGAAGGGTTTCGCCAAGGCCGGCGGCGGCAAGAGCCTCGATAGCTACGACATCCTGCCGTTCGTGCCGGTCGTGCTCGGCGACGACGTGGCCGAATGCCGGAAGCCGGTGAAGGAGCACCTGGCGCTCTACATCGGCGGCATGGGCGCGCGCGACAAGAACTTCTACAACGACTACGCGAAGCGTCTCGGCTATGAAGCCGCCGCGAAACAGATCCAGGACCTGTTCCTGACCGGCAAGCGCGCCGAAGCGGCCGACGCCGTGCCGGACGAACTGGTCGACGCGATCGCGCTCGTCGGGCCGGCGGAACGCATAGAAGCGCGCGTCCGTGACTGGCAGAAGGCGGCCGGGCAAGGCTATGTCAGCGCCATTCTGCTGACCCGTGCGACGGTTCCGGCCATGGAAACGGTCGCGGCCGCCGCCGGTATCAGATAGGCTGCCGCCGCATCTATGACGGCGTGCGAGGCGAAGCAGGGGTCATGGGCATACTGGGCGCAATACTGGGCGGCGCCGCCGGGCTCGCCATCGGGATGGCCGGTGATGCTCATCAGCCCGGCCATGC
>DAINCG010000230.1:0-7733 GCA_036732525.1 Pseudomonadota bacterium
GTGCTAGGCCTCGCCGTCGAGATCGATCCGGACGTGCGTGAGCGCGCCGGCTTCTCCTGCGATGTCGGCGCGGAGCCGGCCGATCTCGCCCTGCGATGGCCGGAGCTCGATTTCTCGACGCTGCAGCCGCGTTGGTGGGCCCATGCGGACGGCGATCCGGCCGCGAACGGGCTCGACGAGCCGGAAGCCGCGCTGATCGCGCGTGTGTCGCGGTTCCGCGGCCGGGCCGCGCAACGGCCCGACTGGCCGGAGACGCTCGTCGTCTGTCATTGGGGACCGATCCGAGCGATGGTCGGCCGCCGGATCGAGAACGGCTGCTTCGTGCGCCACGATCCGCGTCCGCCGCTCCCGCACGAGGCCCCGTCGCAGTTGTCTCGTTGAACGGATTCGTGGTAACCCGCGCCGGCCTTCAGGACTTCATCGGCGGCGGTCGCGCCGCGCTTTCCACCGCAATTGCTTAGGAGACAGCCGAAATGGCTGATCAGGAGGCCGGGCAGGACGCAACGGGCGGCGCGAACGAACCGCAGACGCCGCCGCTCACGCTGACCGCACAATACGTCAAGGACCTGTCCTTCGAGAATCCCGGCGCGCCGCAAAGCCTCGGCGATCTGAACCCGCCGCCGTCGATCAAGGTGGACGTCGACGTCGAGGCGCGCCCGCTCGGCGGCCGCTATTTCGAGGCGCTGATTCATGTGCGCGCGTCGGCGCAGCGGGAAGAGAAGACGTTCTTCGTGGCCGAAGTCAGCTATGGCGGGGTCTGTGCGGTCGCGGAGAATGTGCCGGAAGCGCACATCCAGCCGATGGTCATGATCGAAGGTCCGCGCCTGCTGTTTCCCTTCGCCCGGTCGGTCATTGCGGACGCGGTGCGCGACGGCGGCTTTCCGCCGCTGCTGATCAATCCGATCGACTTCGCCGCGCTTTATCAGCAGATGCAGGCGAGCAACACCGCGAACGCCTGACCTTCAGGCGTTCCAGATCGGTTCCTTCAGCTTTTTCAGGAATTCGGCGTGCGCGGCCAGTTCAGCCGGCGTCGGCGCGTGCGCGCGGGGCGGGCGCGGCTCGCGGCGCCGAACCGGCGTGGCCGGCGCGTCGAGCTGGACCTGTGTCCGTCGTTCCACGGTCGATGCCGAGGGGTCGCCCCCAAGGACGAGTCCCGGCTGCTTGCCGCCGATCAGTTCGAGATAGACCTCGGCGAGCAGCCTGCAGTCGATCACCGCGCCATGCTTGTCACGGACGCTGAGATCGACATCGAAGCGTCGACACAGCGCGTCGAGGCTGTTCGAGCCGCCCGGGTATTTCTTCCGCGCAATTTCCAGGGTGTCGACGAGCCGGGCGTTCGGGATCGTCGGCCGGCCGACGGACTTCAATTCGGCGTTCAGAAACTTGGCGTCGAACGGCGCGTTATGAATGACGAGCGCCGCATCGTCGCCGATAAACTCCAGGAATTCGTCGACGATCTCCGCGAACACCGGCTTGTCCCGCAGCATCGCTTCGGAAATGCCATGGATCGCGAAAGCTTCCTCAGGCATGTCGCGTTCGGGATTGATGTAGAGATGCAGCTCGCGACCGGTCGGCACGTGATAGCTGAGTTCGACGCAGCCGATTTCGACGACGCGGTGGCCATCACGCGGATCGAGGCCGGTGGTTTCCGTATCCAGAACGATTTCGCGCATGTCTGGTCCTTCTCCCGGCTCGGGTCGTTCAGCCGTGGCGTCCCGCGGCGTCCGTGCGGGCCGCGCGCAGTGCGCGTCGGATCTGGCGCCATGTCTCGCGGCGTCCCATACCGCTTGGTATGATCCGATCCGCAAGTTTCCGCTTCCGAGCGTCCGGCATCTGTTTCGCCAACACCTGGTCCAAGCGCTCGGCCGTCATGCCGGGCCGCGCCAGCACGCGCCAGCGCTGGATATGCGCTGGCGCGCTTACGACCATTGTCATGTCGCACCGCTCGTCGCCGCCGGTTTCGAACAGGAGCGGGACGTCCCGCGCGACGATCTTCCGCCGGTCTCGCGCCGCGCGGGCCAAAAAGGCGCGTTCGCCCTGACCGACCATCGGGTGCGGGATCCGTTCGAGCCGCTTGAGAGCGGCGGCGTCACCGAATACGCGTGCGCCCAAGGCTTTACGATCGACAGCGCCGTCGACGACGACCCCCGGAAACGCCGCTTCGACGGCCGAGACGGCGCGGCCGCCGCGGCCCATGAGACGATGCACCTCCGCATCCGCGTCGAAGACCGGCACGCCCTCCCGGCGCAGCATGCCGGCCGCCACGCTTTTTCCCATGCCGATGGAGCCGGTCAGGCCAAGGACGTAGCGGCGGCGTATCATGGACTCATACCCGCGAGTATCACATCCCGAAGCGCGTCATCGACGACCGGCGTGACGCCGAACCAGCGCTCGAACCCCGGCGCCGCCTGATGCAGCAACATGCCGAGCCCGTCGACGCCGAGATTGCCGCGATCGCGCGCGGCGGCGAGCAACGGCGTTTCGAGCGGCGCGTAGACGATGTCGTAGACGACGGCCGTCGTCGGCAGATCGTCCAGCGCCAGGTCGAGCGGCGGCTGTCCGGTCATGCCGAGACTGGTGGTGTTCAGCAGCAGACCGGCCCCATCGAGCATCTCGGCCCGTTCAGGCCAATCGACGACTTTCACCTTCGGTCCGAAACTCGCCGCCAACGCTTCCGCCTTCGCCCGCGTTCGATTGGCGAGACGGATTTCCGGCGCCCCCGCCTCCAACAGCGCGAACAAGGCGGCCCGCGCGGAACCGCCGGCGCCGAGCACCGCCGCCGGCGCCCAAGGCCGCCAGTCGCCCGCACTCGCCCTGAGGTGCGCAAGCAAGCCTGGCGCATCGGTATTGAAGCCGGCAAGCGCGCCGTCCGCCTCGACGACCACGGTATTCACGGCTCCGATCGCATCCGCCGCGGCGTCCCGGCGATCGACCGTCTCGAAAGCCGTCACCTTGTGCGGAATCGTGACGTTCGTTCCGGCGAAGCCCAGCATCGGCAAGGCGCGCAATGCCGCCGCGCCGTTCTCCGGCCGGACGGCGAAGGGAACGTAAGCGCCGTCAACGCCGTAGCGCTCCAGCCAATGTCCGTGGATCTGCGGGGAACGGGAGTGTGCGATCGGCCAACCCATGACCCCCGCGACGCGGCCGCTGCCGGAGATGGTCATTCGCTAAGCGCCCCGGCCGCGCGAAGCGCCGACAGCAACGGCGTCATGGGCAGGCCCAGAATCGTAAAAAAGTCTCCGTCGACCCGTTCGAACAACTGCACCCCGACTCCTTCCAGGAAATACCCGCCGACGGATTTGAGCGCATCCTCGCCGACAGCGTCCAGATAGCCAGCGAGAAACGCATCGGAAAACGGACGCATGACAAGAACGGCTGTCGCGACGTGGGACCAGACTTCGCCTTCCGGTCCGAACAGAGTCACGGCTGAATGCAAAGCGTGCGGACGCCCGCGAAGCGCCGACAACTGGCGATGCGCCGCCGCCATGTCGACCGGCTTGTCGAACCAGGCGCCATCGAGATCCAGCATCTGGTCGGCGCCGATCACCAAGGCATCCGGCCGATCCGCCTGAACAGAGGCCGCCTTCGCCCGGGCCAGCTCCAGCGCGGTTTCGCCGACCGACGCGCCGGCCGCCTTCGACGCCGTTTTGATGACGCTCTCGTCGACGTCCGAGGCGATCGCGTCAAAGGCGACGCCGGCCGCCGCCAGCAACTGACGCCGCGACTGGCTCGCGGTCGCGAGAACGATCGGGCGCAGCGTCTTCATTGGGCGGCCTCCCGGCGCCGATCGTAAAGTTGGATGATCGAGGCCGCCGTCTCCTCGATCGAACGCCGGGTCACGTCGATCACCGGCCAGTTCTTCGAGAGGAAATAGCGCCGCGCCTCGACGACTTCCTGGCCGACCCGTTCGGCATTCACATAGTCCGTCTCGGCGTCAGCGCCGTTCAGATGCACCATCCGGTGGCGGCGAACCTGCACCAGTCGGGTCGGATCCGCCGTCAGGCCGACAATCAGCGGCCGCTTCGCGTCAAGCAGTTCCTGGGGCGGCGGTTGGCCAGGCACGAACGGCACGTTCGCCGCCTTCAAGCCCCGGTTGGCGAGATAGACGCAGGTCGGCGTCTTCGACGTGCGGGAGACGCCGCACAAAATGACGTCCGCCTCGACGAGCGACCAGAGCGACTGGCCGTCGTCATGGGCCATCGCATAGTTCATCGCGGCGACGCGATCGAAATAGGCTTCGTCCATGGCATGCTGCCGGCCGGGTTTGCTCGCGGCCCTGGCGCCGAGGACGGAGGACAGCGCGGAGATCGCCCCGTCGAGCAGAGAGACCGCCGGGACCTGCATCGATCGGCAGGCATTGAGAAGGTGGTTGCGCAGGCCCGCATCCAGCATCGTGACGAAGACGACGCCCGGGTTCGCGGCGACGCCTTCGATCACCTTCTCGACCTGGCCTTCGGTCCGCACCAAACTCCAGAAATGCTCCGTCACTTCGGCCTTTTCGAACTGGGCGAGCGTCGCGCGCGCGACGCTGCGCACGGTGTCGCCGGTCGAATCGGACACGAGATGCAAGTGCAATCGCTTGTTCGGCATGGCCGCCCAGACAGAATCGCCGCCGAACCCGCCGGGATAAATCCGGGAAAACTTGGGGTCAGCGCCGGGATCGTTTCGCGCTTTGACGAAACCTGGGGATACACCATCGGTCCATCCGCCGGCTACCCGTTCGTCTGTCCACATCGGCGCCGATCCGCGAACCACTGGGGAAAAGCCTTCGGGCGACCGGTTTCATGCACATGATTCACACAATCCCGACGTCATGCGCGACGCCGGTTTCACCCGGTTGCGCACAAGCGATCGGCCATGCGCTGTGCCCGGGAGTTCGGCTTGTGGACGTTTCCGGGAGAAACCGTTTCATCCCCGCTGTCCCGCCGCCAACCACAACAACCTCCTTTCAGAATCTAATAATTCTTTTGTTTATGGGGGACGGGAAAACACGTAGACCCTGAGATGCAATGACGACCGCAAGACCCCTCCTCCAAACGCTCTCCGGCCAGACGCTCGATCGGCCGCCGATCTGGCTGATGCGTCAGGCCGGTCGGTATCTCCCGGAATATCGGGCCTTGCGCAGCCAGGCGCCCGATTTTCTCGCGTTCTGCTACGATCCGGAGATGGCGACGGAAGCGACCCTTCAGCCGATCCGGCGATTCGGGTTCGACGCCGCGATCATCTTCTCCGATATCCTGGTCATTCCCGACGCGCTCGGGCAGCGGGTTCGCTTCGTCGCCGGCGAAGGCCCCCAGCTCGATCCGATCCTGGATCCGGCCGGCGTCGATGCGCTGTCCGCGACGGATGCGGCGGCGTTCCTGGCGCCGGTGTACGAGGCGCTCCGCCGGACCCGGGCCGCCCTGCCCGCGGAGACGACGCTGATCGGTTTCGCCGGCGCGCCCTGGACGCTCGCCGCCTACATGCTCGAAGGTCACGGCAGTCGCGACTATGCGACCGCCCGAAAGTTCGCGCTGACGGAGCCGGAAGCGTTCGCGCGGCTGATCGATCTCTTGGAACAGGCGATCGCGGGCCATCTCGTCCGGCAGATCGAAGCCGGCGCTGAAGTCGTCCAGATCTTCGACAGTTGGGCCGGCGCGCTGCCGGCCTATGGCGTGCAGGCCTGGAGCCTTGGGCCGATGCGGCGGATTGCGGAACGGGTGAAACAGGCGCATCCCGAGGCCCGTGTGATTGCCTTTCCCCGCGGCGCCGACGCCTTCATCGAGCAATATGCGGCCGTTGAGGCGTTCGACGCCGTATCGCTCGGGCAAAGCCTGCCGCCCGCCACGATCGGCCGCGTCCGGGCCGCCGGGGCCGTGCCCCAGGGCAATTTGGACCCGATGACCCTGATCGTCGGCGGACCCGTGCTCGACCGCGAGATCGACGCCATACTGGCGGCGGGTTCTGGCGGACCGCACATCTTCAATCTCGGCCACGGCATCACGCCCGAAACGCCGATCGCCCATGTCGAGCGCCTGATCGGTCGAATCCGCGGCGGCTGAGCGATGGATTTTCTGCTCCATCTCTATCCGTGGACCAAGGCGCTCCACATCATCAGCGTCATCGCGTGGATGGCGGGTCTGCTCTATCTGCCGCGGCTTTTCGTCTATCATGCCGACATCGCGCCTGGTTCGGCGGAGTCGGAGCGGTTCAAGACGATGGAGCGACGCCTGCTGCGCGCGATCATGAATCCCGCGATGATCGCGACGTGGCTGTTCGGGTTGATGCTGCTTGCCACGCCCGGGCTCGTCGACTGGGCCGCAGGGTGGATCTGGGTCAAGTTGGTCCTCGTGCTCGTAATGTCCGATCTGCATCACCGGATGGCGCGCTGGCGAAAAGCCTTCGAATGCGACGCGAACACGCGCAGCCAGCGTTTCTTTCGAATCGCCAATGAAGCGCCGACCTTGGCGATGATCGTAATCGTCGTCATGGTCGTCGTCCGGCCGTTCTAGGCTTGACAACCGTCGCGGCGCCCCGCAAATAGCTCAGAAGAGCGCCACATTCGCTGGCGTTGTCGGCCAGCGGCTTGGTGCGCGCCGAGACGATCTCAAAATCGGCTGTCGCGCCGGAATTCTTCCAGGCGGCGGCTCGCTTCCCCGACTTACGCCCAACACCATCGACATTTGAACTGCGGAAGAGCTGAAACGTGCTTCAGACCGTCCCCCAGAGTATGAATCTGCAGGAGCTCAAGCAGAAGAGCCCGGCGGAACTCCTCGCCATGGCCGAGGAGCTTGAGATTGAGAACGCCAGCTCCTTGCGTAAGCAGGACATGATGTTCGCGATCCTGAAGGAGCTTGCCGATCAGGAAGTGGTGATCACCGGCGACGGGGTCGTCGAGGTGCTTCCGGACGGTTTCGGCTTCCTGCGGTCGCCGGACTCGAACTATCTGCCAGGTCCCGACGACATCTACGTTTCGCCGAATCAGATCCGGCGGTTCAGCCTACGGACTGGAGATACGGTCGCCGGAGAAATCCGGGCGCCGAAGAATGGCGAGCGCTATTTCGCGCTGGTCAAGGTGAACGCCGTCAATTTCGAAGCGCCGGAGAAGGTTCGCCAGCGCATCAATTTCGATAACCTGACGCCGCTCTATCCGGATGAGCGGCTGGTGCTCGAGGTCGAGAACACCGATTCCAAGGATCTGACGACCCGCGTCGTCGAATTGGTGTCGCCGCTCGGCAAGGGTCAGCGCGCCCTGGTCGTCGCGCCGCCGCGCACCGGTAAGACGATGATGCTGCAATCGATCGCGCATGCGATCGCCGCCAACAATCCCGAGGTCTATCTCCTCGTCCTGCTGATCGACGAGCGGCCCGAGGAAGTGACCGATATGCAGCGGTCCGTCCGCGGCGAGGTCATCTCGTCGACGTTCGACGAGCCGGCGCAGCGGCACGTCCAGGTCGCGGACATGGTGATCGAGAAGGCGAAGCGCCTGGTCGAGCACAAGCACGACGTCGTCATCCTGCTGGATTCGATCACGCGCTTGGCGCGCGCCTACAACACCGTCGTGCCGTCCTCCGGCAAGGTGCTGACCGGCGGCGTCGACGCCAATGCCTTGCAGCGGCCGAAGCGCTTCTTCGGCGCGGCGCGGAACATCGAGGAAGGCGGCAGCCTGTCGATCATCGCGACGGCGCTGATCGACACCGGCAGCCGCATGGACGAAGTCATCTTCGAAGAGTTCAAGGGCACCGGTAACTCGG
>DAINCG010000231.1:0-7721 GCA_036732525.1 Pseudomonadota bacterium
CGCGCGCGGCAACATCCCTCGGGTCGTCTTTCCGGCATGGTGGCGCCGTCGCAGATCGACACCTGCGGCGCCGAACTGCTGCGGGACGCGCACGACCACGCGAAGGAGCGGAACCTGCCGTTCCAGGTCCACGCCGCGCAGTCGATGACCGAGTTCCAAGAGATGCAGCGCCGTTACGGCATGACGCCGATCCAATGGATGCATTCCGTCGGCGCGCTCGACGAGCGCAGCATCGTCGGCCACGGCATCTTTCTCGACCATCATCCCTGGGTGCACTGGCCGACGCGGCTCGACCTCGGCCTGCTGGCGGACAGCGGGGCGACCGTCGCGCACTGCCCGACCGTCTTCGCCAAGCGCGGCATCAATCTCCGCACGTTCGGGGACTATCGCCGCGCCGGAATAAATCTTGGCATCGGAACGGATACTTATCCGCATAACTTCATCGAGGAGATGCGGAACGCCATCTACGTCGCACGGGCCGCCGCCGGGCGGCTCGACGACGTTTTCGCGTCCGACGTGTTCGAAGCCGCCACCATCGGCGGCGCCAAAGCGCTCAGGCGGGACGATATCGGCCGCCTTGCGCCCGGCGCGGCCGCGGACGTCGTGTTGGTCGACGTCTCCGACCGCTCGATGAAGCCGCTCTACGACCCGCTGCGCAGCCTCATCTTCGTCGCGGGCGAGCGGCCAATCCGCGACGTCTTCGTCGGCGGCGAACAGATGGTGCGCGACGGCGCCTGCCTCACCATCGACCTCGAGGCCGCGACGGCCGCCCTCCAGGAGGCGCAGGCGCGGGCCGCGGCCATGGTTCCGGAGCGGGACTGGAAGGCCCGCACGATGCTGGAGCTCGCGCCGCTCAGCCTGCCGATGGCCGGCGACTGAGCCGGAGCCGCTTCGAAGATGCTGCAGAAAGCGCCGATCGCGCGGGATATCGTGCTGGTCGGCGGGGGCCATGCCCATGTCCACGTCGTCAAGGCCTTCGGCATGCGGCCGGAGCCCGGCGTCCGCCTCACCCTGGTCGCGCGCGACAGCCTGACCCCCTATTCCGGCATGATCCCGGGGCTCCTGCGCGGCGTCTATTCCGCGGACGAGTGCCACATCGACCTCAATCGCCTGGCGCGCTGGTCGGGCGCGGCGCTGGTCCGCGCCGCGGCCACTGGAGTTGATCCCGTGGCGCAGGAAGTGCGGTTCAGGGACCGGCCGCCGCTCGCCTACGATCTCCTCTCAATCGACGTCGGCTCCACGCCGCCGGCGACCTCGATCGCCGGGGCCGAGACGCACGGTCTGCTGATCAAGCCGCTCGACCGCTTTCTGGCGCGGCTGGCGGAGATGGACGCATGCCTGCCGGACGGAACCGCGCTCGCCGTCATCGGCGCCGGCGCCGGCGGCGTCGAAACCGCGCTTGGCCTGAAGCGCCGGTTCGAGCGGCAGGGCAAATCCGTCGCAATGACCCTGATTGCGGCCGAGGACGAGATCCTGCCGGGCCATGCCCCGGCCGTCGCCGAAAGGATGCGGCGCGCGCTCGGCGACGCCGGCGTCGACCTGAAGGTCGGCAGCGCGGCCGTCGCCGTCGACGCCGAAGGGGTGACGCTCGCCAGCGGCGAGCAGGTCGAGGCGGCCGTGACGATCCTTGCGACAGGCGCGGCCGCGCCGGCCTGGCTTGCCGAATCCGGCTTCGCCGTCGACGCGTCCGGGTTCATTCGCATCAATCGTTACCTCCAGTCGCCAAGCCATCCGGCGACGTTCGCGGCCGGCGACTGCAGCGCATTCGACCCGAGGCCCCTGCCGAAATCCGGCGTGTACGCCGTGCGGGCCGGACCGGCGCTTGCGGCCAATCTGAGGCGCGCAGCGCTCGACCTGCCGCTTGAGCCCTGGCGGCCGCAGCGGACGACGCTTTCGCTGATGTCGACCGGCGACGGCGGCGCGGTCGTATCCTACGGGCGGTTCTCGGCGGACGGGCGTTGGGCTTGGCGCTGGAAGGATTGGATCGACCGGCGCTGGATGCGGGGCTATGCCGAACTGGAGCCGATGCGGCCGGAGCCGCCGGGCGAAGCGGAACTGGCCGCGGCGCCGCCGATGCGCTGCGGCGGTTGCGGCGCCAAGGTCGCGAGCCCGATTCTTCGCCGCGTGCTCGATCGGCTCGGCCTCGCCGGTCAGGCGGGCGACGACGCTGCGCTCTTCACGCCGCGCCCCGGCGCCCAGATGGCGCAGACGGTCGACCAGTTCCGCAGCTTCATCGACGACCCCTACCTCTTTGGCGAGATCGCAACCCTGCACGCCCTGGGCGACCTCTACGCCATGGGCGCCGCGCCGGACAGCGCCCTCGTCACCGCGATCCTGCCGCATGCCGGTCCCGTCGCGACGGAGCGCGACCTGACCCTGCTGCTCGCCGGCGTACAGACGGCGCTCGCCGACGCCGGCGCGCACCTGATCGGCGGGCACACCGGCGAAGGCCAGGAAATGGCCCTCGGCCTCAGCCTGAACGGCTACCTCGAAGGTCGCCCGCCCCTCGGCAAGGGCGGCGCGCGCGAGGGCGACCGGCTCCTCCTGACCAAGCCGCTCGGCGTCGGCGCGATACTTGCGGCCGACATGCGGGCCGAGGCGCCTGCCGATGTCGTCGAAGGCGCGCTGCAGACAATGCGCCAGTCGAACGCCGCCGCGGCGGAAATGCTCCGCGCCGGCGGCGCCACGGCGCTCACCGACGTCACCGGCTTCGGCCTTGCCGGACATCTGATCGAGATGGCCGACGGCGCGGGGCTCGCCGCCCGCCTGACGATCGCGGCGGTCCCAGCCCTGCCCGGCGCGCTGGACGTCATCGCGGCGGGCGTCGAGAGCACGATGGCGCCGGCGAACGCGGCCTTCGCCGAACGGATCGCGGACCTGCCGGACAGCGCCCGGGCGCGCCTCCTGTTCGATCCGCAGACGTCCGGCGGGCTTCTGGCAGCGGTTCCGGCCGACGCCGCGGGCGCTGTCCTGGAGGACTTGATCGCTGCCGGACATACAGCGGCCGACATCGGCGCCTTCGAGAGGCGTTCGCCGTCCGGCGCCGCGATCACGATCGCCTGATCGAAGGGCGGCTGCGTCCCAATCGCGCAGTGTTACGGCGCTCGCGCCGCCTTATGGTCGGCGGATCGAGAGGAGCGCCATGCCCGCCGCCAAGCCCGACGTCGGTCTCTTCGTGACCTGCCTCGCCGACGCAATGCGCCCGAACGTGGCCTTTGCGGCGGTCCGGTTGTTGAAGGACGCCGGCGCGACGGTGCATGTGCCGGAAACCCAGACCTGCTGCGGCCAGCCCGCCTTCAATTCCGGCGCGGCCGGCCCGGCCCGCGCCATCGCCGAGCAGGTGATCGAAGCCTTCCTGCCCTACGACTATGTCGTCGCGCCCTCGGGCTCCTGCGCCGGCATGATCAAGACGCACTATGCCGAGCTGTTCCAGGGCGAGCCGGAGTGGGCGCTGAAGCACGAAGAACTTGCGGCCAAGACCTATGAATTGACGCAGTTTTTGCACGACGTGATGGATTGGCGTCCGAAGGGCGTCGCGCTGCATGCCCGCGCGACCTATCACGACAGCTGCTCTGGCCTCCGCGAGCTTGGCGTCAAAGCCCAACCGCGCGCCCTGCTCGGCCACGTCGAAGGTCTGACCTTGACGCCGCTCGCGGGGGAGGAAGCCTGTTGCGGCTTCGGCGGCGCCTTCTGCGTCAAGTATCCGGAGATTTCGACGGCGATCGTCGCGGACAAGGCGAAGGCCGTCCGTGCGACCGGCGCCGATATTCTGCTCGCTGGCGACCTCGGCTGTCTGATGAACATGGCGGGCAAGCTGTCGCGCGACGGCGCGCCTGTCCGCTGCTTCCATGTGGCCGAGGCGCTGGCCGGCATGGCGGAGGGCGACGGCATATGAGCGGCGAGACCGCGTCGCCGGCGGCATTCAAGGACCAGGCGAAGGCCGCGCTCGGCCGGCCGCAGCTCAAGGTGGCGCTCGACCGTGCGACCGGGCTGCTGCAGGGTCGACGGGCCGACGTGATGGCCGACTATCCGGAATTCGAGGCCGCGCGCGACGTGGCCGCCCGGATCAAGGACCACACGATCGAGAACCTAGATCACTACGCCGAGCGCTTCGCGGCGGCGGCGGAAGCGTCGGGCGCGACCGTGCATTGGGCGGAGACGCCGGCGGAAGCGACGAAGATCGTCGTCGATATCTGCAAGGCGCGCGGCGCGAAAAGCGCGACCCGCGTGAAATCGATGCTGGGCGAGGAGATCGGCCTGCCGGCCGCCCTCGCGGCCGCCGGGATCGAGCGCGTCGAGACCGATCTTGCCGAGCATATCATCCAACTCGCCGACGAGCGGCCGTCCCACATCGTCATACCGGCGCTGCACAAGACGCAGGAAGAGGTCGCCGAATTGTTCGCGCGAACCCACGTACGTCCGCGCGAATCCGACGCTGTCGAAGCCCTCGTCGAAAGTGCGCGCCATGAGCTTCGGACAAAGTACGTCGCGGCCGACGTCGGCATCTCCGGCGCGAATTTCCTGGCGGCCGACACCGGGACCGTCGTGACGGTGACGAACGAGGGAAACGCGGAACTGACGACGGCGCTGCCGCCGTGCCACATCGTCACCGTCGGCATCGAAAAGCTCGTGCCGAGCCTGGAGCACACAGGCGTCTTCCTGCGCCTGCTCGCCCGCTCGGCGCTCGGGTCCGAATTCACCCAGTACGTGACCTTCTACAACGGCCCCCGTCGGCCCGGCGACCGGGACGGGCCGGAGGAGATGCATATCGTCCTGGTCGACAACCGCCGGACGGAGATGCTGGCCGGCGGCATGCGTGACATGCTGCGCTGCATCCGCTGCGGCGCCTGCATCAATCACTGCCCGGTCTACTCGGTGCTCGGCGGCCATCCCTACGGCTCCACCTATCCGGGCCCGATGGGCTCCGTACTGACGCCGGCGCTGACCAGCCTGGAAGAAGCGGGCGATTTGCCGAACGCCTGCACGCTGAACGGCCGCTGCCAGGAGGTGTGTCCCGTGAAGATCCCGTTGACCGACATGATGCGCGCCATGCGGGAACGGCAGTGGCGCGAAAAGCTTGGCTCGCCGCGAGCGCGCATGGCGACCCTCGCCTGGGCGTTCCTGGCCAAGCGGCCGGCGCTCTACCGGCTCGGCACAGCGATCGCGGTCAAGGCGATGCGCCTTTTCCGCGGCGCGAACGGCAGGATTGGACGCTTGCCGCTCGCCGGCGGCTGGACCGCGGGGCGGGACATGACGGTTCCCGAATCGCAAACCTTCATGGCGCAGTGGAAGGGCGGGCGGCGGAGCTGATCGCCCGGGAATTACCCGATCTTAACGTCGATCCGGCAGGGTGGCGGCTGTTTTCCGAAGCTGTCGGAACCGAGTGATTGAACGGGCTCTTCGCGTTATTCAACGACGCTGGCCTTGGCGCGCCCTATGCGGGCGTCTACGACCCGTGGCTGGTCGCGCTCTCCGTCGTCGTCGCATCGCTGGCGAACCTGGCAGCCCTGTCGGTCGCATCGCGGGTCGGCGACGCGTCGAACTGGCGCAGCCGTTGGGCGTGGTCCATCGCCGGCGCGGCCGCGATGGGCGGCGGCGTGTGGGCCATGCACTTTATCGGCATGCTCGCCTTCTCGCTGCCTTGCGGCGTCACCTATGACCTGCTTGGCACGTTTCTCTCCGCGGCGCCCGGCATCTTCGCGAGCGCGGTCGCGCTACGGATCGTCGGCGCGATCGGCGCGATCGGCCAGGCTCGGAAGGTCCTCGGCGCGATCCTGATCGGCGCGGGCATCGGCGCGATGCACTACTCCGGCATGGCGGCGATGCAGCCCGACGCCATCATCCGATATTCGCCAGGCCTCTTTGCGCTCTCGGTCATCGTCGCCGTGGCGCTCGCCTACGCCGCGCTCCAGATCTTCGCCGTCGTACGCAGCCGCGTGGCCTCCGAACTGGAGGCCTCATACTTCGCGGCGCCGGTCATGGGCCTCGCCGTCGCCGGCATGCACTACACGGCGATGGAAGCCGCATCTTTCTATCCGGTCGCCTTCTCGGACGATTTCGGAATGGGTTACGCCGGTTCGACGCCGCTCGCGATTCTGGTCGCAAGCGGCTCCATGTTCGTCGGCATCGTCGCGATCGTCGCGTCGATCGCGGGGCGGCACTGGCGGTTGTCCCGCACGCTCGCAGAAGAGGTCGGTCGCCGGAAGGCGCTCGAACGCCAGGCGGAAGCGCGGCGGGCGCGGCTACAGGCAATTCTGGACGGCGTCGTGGACGCGATCGTCACGGTCGATCGGCAAGGCCGCATCCAGCAATGGAGCGCAGGCGCCGAACGCATCTTCGGCTATGCGCCGGAGGAGATCGTCGGCCAGTCCGTGACGCGGCTGATGCCGCCGCTCCACGGCGACCAACATGCACACTATGTCGACGCGTACCTCGCGACCGGCTTCGCCAAGATCATCGGCAAGGGCCAGGAGCTCACCGGCATCCGCAAGGACGGCTCCGAGTTTCCGCTGGAGCTGGCGGTCAGCCGGGTCGATGACGACGACGAAGTGTTTTTCACGGGCATCATGCGCGACATCACCCAGCGTAAGGACGCGGAAGCGGCGCTGGTGCAGGCGCGCGAGCAAGCGGAAGCCGCCAACCTGGCCAAGTCGCAGTTTCTCGCGACCATGAGCCACGAGATCGCCACGCCGATGAACGGCGTCCTGGGCATGGCCAACCTGTTGGCGTTCACTGACCTCAATGCGCGCCAGCAGCGATTGCTCGGCAACATCCAACGGTCGGGCAAAGGCTTGCTCGGCATCATCAACAACATCCTCGACCTCGCAAAGATCGAAGCCGGCAAGTTCGAACTCACCCAGACGCAATTCCGCTTGCGGGATGTCGTCGATGATCTCAGCGAACTGTTCGCCGAACGCTGCGAGCAGAAGGGCGTCGAACTGATCTACTATGTCGATGAGGCGCTGCCGGACCAGGTGGAGGGCGACCCGACGCGGCTGCGTCAGGTGTTGACGAACCTGGTCGGCAATGCGGTGAAGTTCACGGAAGCGGGCGAAATTCTGATCGAGGCGAAGCTGGGAGCGCAATCCGACGACGGTTTCACGTTGGTCTGCGCCGTTCGGGACACCGGAATAGGTATCGCGCAGGACGAGATCGACCGCGTCTTCGAATCGTTCCATCAGGTCGATGGAACGCTGACCCGGTCAAGCGGCGGCACCGGCCTCGGCCTGTCCATCACGCAATTGCTGGTCCGGCTCATGGGCGGCGAGATCTCGGTCGAGAGCGCGCTTGGCGAAGGGTCGACGTTCACGTTCACGACGGCTCTCAGGGCCGCGCCGCAAGCCGCGGACGAAGAGCGTCGCCCGCCGACGCCGTGGGGCGGCTTTCGGCTGCTGCTGGCGGAGAAGAACACGCGGACCGCGGAAATCCTGCAGGACTACCTGCGCGGCTGGGGCGTCGACGTCGAGCCCGTGCCATCCCTGCTCCAGGCACGCGCGTCGCTCTCGGCCGCGGCGAGCATGGGCTATCGCTTCGACGCGATCATCGTCGACGTCAAAGGTTATGGCGACGACGCCGTCATGTTCGCCGAGCAGGCGCGAATTTCCGACCCCGAGGTCTGCATCGTCGCGCTGACCAGCCTCGACCGGCACGCCATCGACGAGGCGTTGGCCAAGAAAGGCTTCGCCGCGATCCTGCCGAAGCCCGTCGGCGCTTCGGACCTG
>DAINCG010000232.1:0-2648 GCA_036732525.1 Pseudomonadota bacterium
GTCGTTCAGCGTTTCGCCCGGCGAGACGGTCGCGCTGGTCGGCCCGTCCGGCGCCGGCAAGACGACGATCTTCCAATTGCTGCTGCGCTTCTACGACCCGGCGTCGGGGAGGATCACGCTCGACGGCATCGACATTTCGGCGATGGACCCGCGGGCGCTCCGTCAGTGCTTCGGCTTCGTGCCGCAAGAGCCGGCGATCTTCTCGGCGAGCGTGGCGGAGAACATTCGCTTCGGCCGGCCGGACGCAAGCGACCAGGAAGTGCGCGACGCGGCCGAGGTGGCGGCGGCCTTGTCGTTCATCGAAGCAATGCCGGAAGGGTTTGCGTCGGATCTCGGCCAGAAGGGCGTGCGCCTCTCCGGCGGACAGCGTCAGCGGATCGCGATCGCCCGGGCGATCCTGCGCGACCCGCCCATTCTATTGCTGGACGAGGCGACGAGCGCGCTCGATTCCGAAAGCGAGGCGCAGGTGCAGGCGGCGTTGGAGCGCCTGCAGAAGAACAGGACGACGCTGGTGATCGCGCACCGTCTGGCGACAGTGCAGAACGCCGACCGCATCCTGGTGCTGGACCAGGGCCGCATCGTCCAGGCAGGCGAGCACAAGCGGCTGATGACCGAAGACGGCCTCTATGCCCGGCTCGCCCAGATGCAGTTCAAGACAGGTTAGGCGGACGCTTGCTGGGCGAAAGCGCGGGGCGCCTCCTGGTACGTCCGACGCTCGGTCGCCTGCGGCGCCGGCTTCGCCTCGATCTCTTCGATCAACTGGGCGATGCGCGCGTTCTGCGTTTCGAAAAAGCGCATGGGTTCCAGGTCGGGCTGGCTGTTATGAATTTCCGTCCGCAGCTTCTGCTGGAACTGCTGCTGACGGTGGCGAAGCGAGGTCAGGCGATGGTGGGCGTTCATGGCGTCCGTCTCCCTCAACGAGGATTAACCTGAAGAAATCTTCGCCTGAGCCGGTAAATTGAACGTTAAGGTTAGGGCGTCGTTTCCGCGCGATGTCGATTTTTACGAAAAACTTTTCGGAACGAGGGTCCCACGATGCGTGATCTCCACCTTGCCGGCCGTTCGGCCGCCCGCGGCGTCAACGGTATGGCGGCCACGAGCCAGCCCTCTTCGACGCTCGCCGCGGTCGAAATCCTTAAGGCGGGCGGGAATGCGCTCGACGCCGCGATCGCCGCCTGCGCGGTCCAGTGCGTGACGGAACCCGGCTCGACCGGCATCGGCGGCGACTGTTTCTGCCTCTATCAGCCGGCTGGCGCCGCCGAACCGGTAGCGTTCAACGGCTCCGGCCGCGCGCCGGCCAAGGCGGAGATCGGTTACTTCAAGGATAAGGGCATCGCCGAACTCGACCCGACGAGCCCGCATGTCGTGACCGTTCCGGGCGCGATCGACGCGTGGTCCACCCTCTCCCGCGACCATGGCAAGCTCGGGCTCGACCGCCTGCTTCAGCCGGCGATCCGCTATGCCGAGGACGGCTTCGCAGTGCATGAACGCACCGCTGCCGACTTCCGGAACGCCAAGGGCAAGCTCGAAAATGACGCCGGCGCCCGGAAGACCTATTTCAACGCGGCCGGCGAGCTGCCGAAAGCCGGCGAGGTTTTGCGCCAGCCGGCCCTCGCCAAGACCCTGAAGGCGATCGCCGAAAAGGGCCGCGACGCCTTCTATTACGGCGAGGTCGCGGATGACATCGTCGCCACCCTGCAAGGCCTCGGCGGCCTGCACGAGACGTCCGATTTCGATCAGACGAAGGGCGAATACGTCGATCCGATCCGCACCACCTTCCGGGGCTATGACGTGTTCGAATGCCCGCCGAACGGCGTCGGCGCCATCGCGCTGATGATGATGAACCTGATCGAGGCGCTGCCCGTCGCCGACGGCCCGCTCTCGCCGGACCGGATGCACCGGCTGATCGAGGCGACTCGCCTCGCCTATCGCGATCGCAACGCCTTCATCGCGGACATGAAGTTTTCCAACGTGCCGCTCGACACGATCCTCTCCAAGGACTACGCGAAGGCCCTCGCCGACGGCATCGACGACCTGAAGGCGGCGACGAACCTGCCGCCCGCAGGCCTGCCGCGCCACGACGACACGGTCTACATCTCCGTCGTCGACCGGGACGGCAACGCCTGCTCGTTCATCAACTCCCTCTTCAAGGGGTTCGGCAGCGGCATCGTCGCGGCGAAGTCCGGCGTCATCCTGCAGAACCGCGGCTTCGGCTTCGTGCTGGAGGAAGGCCACCCGAACTGCATCGCGCCGATGAAGCGTCCGATGCACACCATCATCCCCGGCATGGCGGCGAAGGACGGCCGGGCGGTGATGCCGTTCGGCGTGATGGGCGGCCACTTCCAGCCGGTCGGCCAGAGCTACGTGCTCTCGTCCATGCTCGACTACGGCCTCGACCCGCAGGAGGCCATCGTCGTCGAGATCGAGAACGGCATCGGCGAGGTTCCCGCCAAAGTGCTGGAGCAGCGTGGCCACACGGTGAAGCGCGCCGCGATGCCGCATGGCGGCGGCCAGGCCATCTGGATCGATCATGAGACGGGAACGCTGGTCGGCGGCTCCGACCCGCGCAAGGACGGCCTCGCCCTCGGCTACTGACCGTCAGACTCGAGCGCTTCGGCGATCCGGCGCATGCGTGGCCGGATCGCCGC
>DAINCG010000232.1:2710-2972 GCA_036732525.1 Pseudomonadota bacterium
CCGAAGAACTCGGACGCCGTGCCCATGATGAGCGCGCCCGCCGCCGGCCCGGCGCGAAACGACAGGCCGTAGAGCGACAACACCCGCGAAAGGATCGCGGGATCCGTCGCGTTCTGGATCAGGCTCTGCATCGCGACCCCGGAAATTGTCATCGCGGCGCCGGATAGCGCCGCGCCGACGAGGCCGACCCAGAACGAGTGGGTCGCACCGAAGATAAGGGCCGAGAACGCCAGCAGCAGGACCCCGTCGATGGCGATGCGCG
>DAINCG010000232.1:3015-4867 GCA_036732525.1 Pseudomonadota bacterium
GTCCGACCGCCGACGGTCAATCCCGCGACGATCGCGCCGATGCCGATCGCCGCGGTCAGCGCGGCCAGCCCGTCCGCGCCGTGGCCGAACACCTGGTCGGCGAAACCCGGCAGCAGTTCCACATAGGGTCGGACGGTGACGGCGTTCACGATCAGCAGCAGCAGGATCGGGCCGACGCCCGGATGCCGCGCGGCGTAGGCCACGCCTTCCCGCATGTCGGCGACGATGCCGCCCGGCTTACGGCCCGTGCGCGCATCGGGCTGAATGTCGATCCGCTGCAGCGCGAACAGGAAGGCCAGGTAGGAAATCGCGTTGAAGGCGAAGGCGTAACCCACGCCGACATGCAGGATCATACCGCCGGCGACCGCGGGGCCGATGAAGCGCGCCGTATTCCAGAGAATGGAGTTCGTGGCGACCGCCGCCGGCAGATCGCCCGGCCGCACCAGCGAGCGCACCATCGAAAGCCGCGCCGGCTGTCCGAACGAGACGACGACGCCGGCCGCCGCGTTCAGGCCGAGCAGCAGCCAGGGCGTCATGACGCCTGCCAATGTCAGCGCCGCCATGGCGACGGCGACGACGCAGAGCAGTGTCTGCGTGATGCGCAGCAGATTGAGGCGGCTGACGCGGTCCGCGACGGCGCCGCCGATCGGCCCCATCAGGATCGAGGGCGCGAGTTCCGCCGCCGCGACGGCGCCCAGCCACGCCCCGGACTTGGTCAGCTCCCAGGCGAGCCAGCCGACGGCGACCCGCTGCACCCAGGTGCCGATCAGCGAGAAGCCGTTGCCGGTCTGGTAGATGCGGTAGTTGGGGTTGGAGAAGGCGCGCCCGACCGCGCCCGTATGGGCCGCCAGCCAGGCGCCCGCACCGGCCATGCGCCGGCCCTAGTCCGTCCGAATTCCCTGTGCCCGGACGAAGCGACCAAGACGTTCGCGCTCCGGCGTCGAGACCTGGCGGGCCTTGTCCTCCGACCAGCCGTAGAACTTCGCCTCGCCGTAGACGTCGTTCATGCGCCGGCTGGCTTCCGGGATGGAAAAGCGCGCGTCGCGGCGCTGGTCGTAGCCCGCCAATTCTTCGGCGAGATCCCAGTCGTCATAGCGGTCGGTGTGCACGTTGACCTTGGGCGGCAGGCGCATCGAGATGAAGCCTTCCTGGGACGGCCAGCCGACGCAGAGGCCGGCGACGGGGAAGGTGTAGAGCGGCAGCTCCAGAATGTCGCGGATCGCGTCCAGGTGATTACGCACGACGCTGATCGGGCAGCAACCGAGGCCCTTCGCCTCCGCCGCAAGGATGAACGTCTGCATGGCGAGCGCCGAATCGACGGCGGCGTTCAGGAAGGCGTCCAGATGGTCGTTGCCGAAGGGCTTGCCGCGCAGCTCGCAGATGCGGCGGATGCGCCGCGAATCGCCGATCCAGATCATGAAGACCGGGGCCTTCGCGATCCACGGCATCGACGGGATCAGGTCCGCGATCGCCTTCCGCTTTTCCGGCTTCTTCACGACGACGACGCTGCCCTGCTGCAGATCCGACTTGGCGCTCGCGGAAAAGGCGGCGGCGAACAGCACGTCCAGCAGGTCGTCGGGGATCGGATCGTCCGTGTAGCGGCGGTGGGTTCGGCGCAGCAGGATCGACGCCAGCGGATCGTCCGCCGGCAGGTCGGCTCCGGACTTGCCGCCGCCGACCGTCCCCTCGCCATAGCGATGCGCGATCACGTCGGCCAGGTTTTCGAATGAATTCTTCGACATATTGGCGTTTCCAGAAACTTCAGTTGAGGCCGACTGCGGCGCCCATGGTCGGGCCGATCTCCGCGTTCACGACAAGGTCCGCATAGACGTCGAGTTCGGTCGGCTCGCGG
>DAINCG010000232.1:4877-6631 GCA_036732525.1 Pseudomonadota bacterium
CGAGCCGCGCGCCGTTCTGCTTCGCCATCGCCGGGAAACCGGCCGCCGGATAGACCACGAGCGAGGAACCGATGGCGATGAAGAGGTCCGCCGCCAGCGTCTCTTCCTGCGCCCGGCGCATCGGCTCCTCCGGCATCTGCTGGCCGAAGGAGATCGTCGCCGTCTTGACGTATTCGCTGCCGCAGGCCTTGCACTCGGGCAGCGTCTCGTCGCGCGCGAACGGCTCGATGATCTCGGCCAGTTCGTGTCGCTCGCCGCAGTCGAGGCAGGTCGCGTAGGTGGAATTGCCGTGCAGTTCGATCACCTTGTCGTCGGGCACGCCGGACGCCTGGTGAAGGCCATCGATGTTCTGGGTGATCACGGCGCTCGCCTTGCCGCGTGAGACCAGCGACGCGATCGCCTGGTGGCCGCGGTTCGGCTGGGCGATCTTCATCGTCTTGTCGGTTTCCATCTTGCGCCGCCATGTCTCGCGCCGCGCCTCGCGGCTGGACATGAAGTCGTCGAAGTAGATCGGCTTGAACCGGGTCCAGATGCCGCCGGGAGACCGGAAGTCCGGGATGCCGGACTCGGTCGAAACGCCGGCGCCGGTAAAGATGACGATGCGCTTGGCTTCGGCGATCAGGTCGCGCAGGCGGTCGGCTTCGGCAGTCATCGGGCTTCCTCGTCCGGGCGGCGGGACGCCCGACTCTAAGGCGTCTCGCCGGCCTTCCGCAACGGCTGGCGCCGCTCCCGGATGGCGAGATAGAGGGTCGCCGCGACAATCACGGCGGCGCCGGCGAAGGTCGTCCACGCCGGAATCTCGCCGAACAGCAGGAAGCCGAACAGGGTGGCGTAAAGGATGCGCGTGTACCCGAAGGGCGCCACCGCGACCGCCTCCCCGGCCCTGAGCGACTGCACCATGCACGTCTGGCCGAGCGTCGTGCAGGCCGCCATCGCCGCCACCATGACGAGGTCCTTCGGGCTTGGCGTCTGCCATGTCGCGATCGCGGGACCGATGGCGAGGATCATGACGCCGACATAGGCCCAGAACAGGATGCGCGTCGGCGGCTCGGTCCGCGTCAGGCTCTTGATCGAAGTGTGGACGCCGGCCGCGAAGATCGCCGACGCCAGCATGACCAGCGCCCAGGGATCGACGCCCTCCGGCCCCGGGCGCAGGCAGATCAGCACGCCGACGAAGCCGGTCACGGTCGCAATCGTCCGGTCGCGCAGGATTCTCTCGCCGAGAAACGCCCAGGCGAACAGGATGACGAAGAGCGTGTTGGTGAAGCCCAGCGTCGCGACGATGGCGAGGTCGAGGTGCTTCAGCGACAGCACCAGCGTCGCGATTCCGCAGAATCCCAGGACGCTCCGGAAGACATGCAGCTTGGGCCGTGCGGTGCGCAGGCTCCCCCATCCCGCCCGGTGCACGACCGGCAGAATGAAGACGAGCGCGATCGCCGAACGCAGAACCAGGATCTCCCAAACCGGCAGGTTTCGCCCGGCTTCCTTGATCGCGACCTGCATGCAGCTGAACGCAAGCGCCGCCAGAAGCGCCCAGACGACGCCCCGGAAGTTGCCGGGCAAGGTCAGCCAGCGGTCCCTGGCGGAAACGAAGAATCGGGGCGTGCGCATGCGGCCGCCACTATTGGCCAAGACCGCGACTCAAGGCTAGCCTCGCCGCACCCTCTGGCGGAGCATGCGATGAGCGAAGATTGGAACGGCGCGGACGGCGACATCCTGGGCGCGGTCCGGGACGGCGTCCTGACCCTGACCCT
>DAINCG010000232.1:6648-7699 GCA_036732525.1 Pseudomonadota bacterium
GGCCGGACAGCCTGAACGCGCTGACCGGCGCGATGTTGAAGGCGCTGAACGGCCTGGTCGAACGCGCGGCCGAAGACGATGCGGTCGGCGCGATCGTGCTGACCGGCGCCGGACGCGGCTTCTGCGCCGGCGGCGACGTCAAGAGCATGGCGACGGGGTCGGAGCGCGCGGCGACCATGGAAGGCCGCCTTGACCCGTTGCGCCGCCGGATGGAGGTGTCGCGGCTGCTGCACGACATTCCGAAGCCGACCGTCGCCATGCTGCGCGGGCCGGTCGCGGGCGCCGGCATGTCGCTCGCGCTCGCCTGCGACATGCGCCTTGCCGACGCCTCCGTTCGCATCGTCACCGCCTTCGCGCGGGTCGGGCTTTCGGGCGACTTCGGCGGAACATGGTTCCTGACCCGCCTGGTCGGCCCGGCCAAGGCGAAGGAGCTCTACATGGCTTCCCCCGCCGTCGGCGCGGAGGAGGCGCTCAAGCTGGGCTTGGTCAACCGGATCGTAGCCGCGGATAGCCTTGCCGAAGAGACCCATGCGTTCGCCGCCGGGCTCGCCAACGGGCCGCGCGTCGCGCTCGCCCACATCAAACGCAATCTGAACGCGGCGGAGGTCGGGCCGCTCGCCGCCTCCCTCGACATGGAGGCGATCCACCATGCACGCTGCGGCATGACCGAGGATCACATGGAGGCGGCGCAAGCCTT
The DNA here is from genome assembly GCA_036732525.1 of Pseudomonadota bacterium. Classification (GTDB taxonomy): domain Bacteria; phylum Pseudomonadota; class Alphaproteobacteria; order Bin95; family Bin95; genus VMCJ01. The sequence continues at coordinate 7,346 of DAINCG010000232.1, forward strand.
CGTCGAGAAGCGCCAGCCCGTCTTCCAGGGGAGATGACGACCATGCTGCGGCTCCGCCAAATCTGCCTCGTCGCCCGGGAGCTTCGTCCCGCGGTCGACGATCTGAAGGCCGTCCTCGGTCTTGAGGAATGCTTCCACGACCCGGCGGTCGCCAAGTACGGCCTGGAAAACGCCCTGCTGCCCATCGGACGGAACTTCCTTGAGGTCGTGGCGCCGGTGGAGGACGGCACGGCGGCCGGGCGCTATCTCGACCGGCGCGGCGGCGATGGCGGCTATATCGTCATCCTGCAATGCGACGACGCCGAGCGGCGGCGCGCGCACTACGCCAAGCTCGGCGTGCGGATCGCCAACGGC
>DAINCG010000233.1:0-1823 GCA_036732525.1 Pseudomonadota bacterium
CGACGATGTAGGGATCGTCGCCGTCGGCGCGGACGACGTTCGGCGGCGGCGCGATCTCGCCGTCGACGATGTTGTCGGTGACGTCGAGCATGCCGCGGATCAGGGTCTTGTAGCACTCGACGCCTTCGGCGAGGAACGCTTCGCGGCCGCCCTCCACGGGCGGTTTCTTCACGATGAAGCCGCCCTTGGCCCCGACGGGCACGATGACGGTGTTCTTCACCATCTGCGCCTTCATCAGCCCTAGGATTTCGGTCCGGAAGTCTTCCCGCCGGTCGGACCAGCGGATGCCGCCGCGCGCGACCTTGCCGCCGCGCAGATGCACGCCTTCCATCCGGTTCGAATAGACGAAGATCTCCGCCATCGGGCGCGGCAGCGGCAGATCGTCGACCTTGGCGCTGTCGAACTTGATGGAGATGTACGGCTTGTTGCGCCCGTCAGCCGCCGGCTGCCAGAAGTTCGTGCGGAGCGCGGCGTCCACCAGATTGATGAAGCGGCGGAGGATTCGGTCCTCGTCCAGGTTCTCGACGCCGTCGAGCGCGCCGATCGCGGCTTCGCGCTCGGCCGCGCCGTCGTTCGGGCCGGTCGGGTCGAACCGCGCTTCGAAATAACGGACGATCATGCCCGCGATCTCGGGGTGGGCGTTCAACGTGGCCCGCATGTATTCGACGCTGAACGGGGCTGCGGCCTGGCGAAGGTAGTAGCCGAAAGCGCGCAGCAGCACGACTTGGCGCCAGGCGAGGCCGGCGGACAGGATCAGCCGGTTCAAGTCGTCGCTGTCGGCTTCGCCGCGCCAGATGCGGCGGAAACCCTCCAGGAACTTCGGGCGCGCGCTGCGAAGTTCGATCGCCTTGCGGTCGGACGTTTCGGCGGTGAAGTGGTGGATGTAGATCGGTTGCCCGCCGGCCGGCGCTATGCGGTTCGGCGTCTCCGTCAGGATGCGGAGCCCAAGGTCTTCCAGCATCGGCAGGACGTCGGACAAGGTCGCGGGGCGTTCCGGATAAAACAACTTGAAGTGGATTTCGGAATCGGCCGCCTCGGGCGGGCGCGTCAGGTCGAGGCCGAGGCCTTCGGACCGGGTTTCGCCCTCGATCAACTCGATGTCATGGGCCGCGATTTCTGCGGAGAAGGCGTCGCGATAAGCCTGTGGGAAGGCTTCGCTATACGTGCGGAACAGCGCGAGGCCGCGCTCGCCGCCATGTGTTCCGACGAGAACGCTTTCCAGGCGATCGGTCCAGGATCGGCTCGCCTCCTGCAGGCGCGTTTCGGTCAGTTCGAGGTCCGCGCCGGCGGCTCCGTTGGGGGTCGAGACGATGAAATGTACGCGGGCGAGCGGATCGTCGCCGATATGGGTCGTGAAGGAAGCGACTTCGCCCCTGAGATCGCGCGCCAGGATGGCGCCGAGCTTCCGGCGCATGTCCGTGTCGTAGCGGTCGCGCGGCACGTAGACCAGCGCCGAGACGAACCGGTCGTATGCGTCGCGCCGGGCGAAGAGGGCCGTGCGTTGCCGCTCCTGCAGATTGAGGATGCCGCTCGCGATTTCAGTCAGTTGGGCGACGTCGATCTGCAGCAACTCGTCCCGCGGGAAGGTCTCGAGAATGTGGGTCAGGGCCTTCTCGTCATGGCTGCCGCGGCCGGCGCCGGCGCGACCGACGACCTCCGCGAACTTCTGGCGGAGTATCGGGATGCGGCGCGGGGACGTCGTGTAGACAGTTGACGTGAACAGGCCGACGAAGCGGCGCTCGCCGACGATCTCGCCGGACTCGCTGAAAATCTGGACGGCGATGTAATCCAGCTGCGTCGGCCGGTGGACAGGCGAGCGGCTC